>NZ_JAOYOD010000001.1:5057500-5357500 GCF_025833875.1 Reichenbachiella ulvae
CTGGGGATAACAGGCTGATCTCCCCCAAGAGCTCATATCGACGGGGAGGTTTGGCACCTCGATGTCGGCTCGTCACATCCTGGGGCTGGAGAAGGTCCCAAGGGTTGGGCTGTTCGCCCATTAAAGTGGCACGCGAGCTGGGTTCAGAACGTCGTGAGACAGTTCGGTCCCTATCTGTTGTGGGCGTAAGAAATTTGAGAGGCTCTGACTTTAGTACGAGAGGACCGAGTTGGACGAACCTCTAGTGTACCGGTTGTGGTGCCAACTGCACCGCCGGGTAGCTACGTTCGGTGAGGATAAGCGCTGAAAGCATCTAAGTGCGAAACCCTCCTCAAGATGAGATTTCTTTTAAAGGTCGTTATAGACGATAACGTTGATAGGCTGCAGGTGTAAAGGCAGTAATGTCAAAGCTGAGCAGTACTAATTACCTGTAAGCTTTTTATAACAGTGCAAGTGTTTTTTCTTTCATGACGCAATGTCAAGTCCCGCTAAGCGGGAGTATTTAGTACCTAGTACTAAGTATTGGACTTTAAAATATTAAGTGTGAGACAGTAGGTCTCAGTATAGAGCACGCAATACTCTATATGAAACACATAAGATATTATGGTGACTATTGCGAGGGTGTCCACCTCTTCCCATTCCGAACAGAGAAGTTAAGCCCCTCAGCGCCGATGGTACTTGAGTAAAATCCGGGAGAGTAGGTCGTTGCCAGTTTTTATCAAATCCCACCTTAGGTGGATAAACCTTGTTAGCAGTGCTGGCAAGGTTTTTTTATGTCCAATCCCCTAGCATTATGACAGCCAATAATCCCCTTCCGATATATAATATTTGATTTTGAGGGGGTGTTAACCCAAGGCTGATTTATAAGTATCTAATGCTCTTTGTCTTGCAAAGCGATGTTCAACTAATGGGTTTGGATATTTAGGAGTGTCGTATTCTGGCACCCATTTTTTAACATATTTGAGTTCTTTGTCGAACTTGTCTAATTGAGAAGTGGGGTTGAAGACTCTAAAGTAAGGAGCTGCATCGCAACCGGATCCAGCAGCCCATTGCCAGTTGCCATTGTTAGAAGATAGTTCATAGTCTAAGAGTTTTTCAGCAAAATACGCTTCTCCCCATCTCCAGTCTATTAAGAGATGCTTGCATAAAAAACTTGCAACGACCATTCTCACTCTATTATGCATATATCCCGTTTGGTTGAGTTGGCGCATGCCAGCATCTACAAGTGGATAGCCCGTTTTCCCTTCACACCATTTCTCAAAGTCCTCTTCATTGTTGATCCAGGGGATTCGATCGTATTTCTCTTTGAAGCTTTTGTCTATCACATGTGGAAAATGATAAAGTATCTGCATGAAGAATTCCCTCCAAATCAATTCGCTTAGGAATGTTTCATTCTTGTTTTTTGCCAGCAACACCAACTGGCGTATACTGACTGTCCCAAATCGTAAATGTGGACTCAAATAACTGGTTCTGTCTTTATGAGGGATGTCTCTAAATTCTCCATAATCTTCCATGACACTTATATCATAGTCCAGGACATTAATTTTGCTTTTTTGAAGCTGTAGTATTTCTAGTGTAGGAAAGTCGAATTGTGATTTTGATATCAGCTCATAATTGATGTTTTCAATTACCTCAATTTTGGTTTGTTGGAATTGTTCTAACCATTTGTTCTTGTAAGGTGTATAAACCGTATATGGTTTTCCATCTTTCTTCAAGACTTCGTTCTTCTCAAAAATTACTTGATCTTTAACTCCTATAAAGTTAATACCATGTTGTTTGGCCCATTCAAAGATGGCTTTATCTCTTGATTGTGCGTATGGTTCATAGTCTCTGGCACAAGTGATATTTATGATGTTGAATGATTTTTTGAGTTCATTCCATACCTCAAGAGGCTTACCTTTTTTTATTAAAATAGAGGAGCCGTTTTTATTAAGTTGATCATTTATTTTTTTGAGTTGCTGGTAGATAAAAGTGATTCTTGGATCATCTTTTTTCAATTCGTTGATGATGTCATCATCAAAAATGAATAGAAGGATGATGGGGAGGTTAAACTCTTTCGCTTTAAGTATTGCTTTATTATCAAAGAGACGTAGATCTCGTCTCAACCATACAACGCTAATTGGATCCAAGGTTTCTTTATTTGGTGTAGTTGTATAAACTGTTAAATTATGTTAAGGTTTTGTTTAGATCAGATAAACAAAGTCGGATTCGGATTATTAAGTCCTTTTAAATCTCTGAATGGTAATTGAGATAGAATTTATTGCATTAATTTTGGAGCATCAATTAATAAAATTAGCTATTTAGGTATGATTCGAAGAATTGCAGTTATAGGAATGTTGTTGGTTTTTTCAAGTCAATTTTCAATTGCTCAACAGACGATAGATGAGCAGTTTCAGGAATTTTATAAGAATGAAACTTCGAGTTGGCAGGAATTTAAATTGGTGAAAGTTCCTAGACTTCAAGAATTCTGGAAAATAGCTAGCGATACTGTTAAAATTAAAAGGGAAGAGATTGCTTCTCTCAAATCTCAGATAGCCACTCTGGATAATAAAATATCATCTCTACAAAGCAAGCTTTCTGAAACGGAACAGATGTTGGCGGAAAGCGAAAAACTAAACGATACTATCAGTTTTATTGGAATTCCAATGAGCAAATCAGCCTATAATATTATGGTTTGGGTGATAATAGCTGGATTGATCGTAGCAGTGATAGTGATCTACCTGATGTATATGAGAAGCAACAAAGTCACTGCGGAATCGAGGAGCGCATTGGCTAGCCTTGATCAAGAGTTGAAGGATCATAAGGATCGTGCTCGCGAGACACAAGTGAAGCTAAAGAGGGAGTTGCAGACTGCTTTGAATACCATCCATGAAAACCGATTGAATCACTAAGATTGATTGAATAATAACGGGTTTATTATCCTTAGATTTGCATTTCAAGATTTACTACTGAAATGAAATTTGAGGATTATAGAATATCGGAAGAAATAAAAGAGAACCTGGCTAAGATGGGGCTAAAACGCCCCACAGATATTCAATACAAATCTATTCCGGCCATCCTCAAGGGAGAAGATGTTTTGGCTATTGCCCAGACAGGTACTGGCAAAACAGCTGCCTTTGCTATTCCTATCATTGAAAAAATCCATAAAGGAAAGCTGAAAAAGCGAGAAGATGGAATTCGATGCGTGGTGATGGTGCCTACACGCGAATTGGCCATTCAAATTTCAGAAGCTTTTCAGAATATGGCCAAAGGAACCAAAGTAAAGGTATTTGGTTTATATGGTGGCGTAGAACAGGATGCCCAAATTGAGAAGTTATCCAAGCAGGTCGATGTGTTGGTGTCTACTCCTGGTAGAATGTTTGATTTGTATAGCCAAGGTTTTATCCGATTTGATCGAGTGGATCAATTGGTGCTGGACGAGGCAGATCATATGCTGGCTTTGGGTTTTATCAAGGATATTCAGGACCTAATCAAAAAACTTCCTAAATACCGACAGACGCTTTTCTTTTCAGCGACGATCGATGAAAAGATCAAGAAACTGGCTTACTCTCTGGTCAATAAACCTATTCGCATCCAAGTATCTCCAAAAGATCCTGTCTCTAAAAATGTAGATCATTCTGTGGCTCATGTCGAGATGGATGACAAGCGATTTTTTCTGGAGAGACTGGTCAAGGAAAATCCTGAAATCAAAATACTCGTTTTTGTGCGAACTAAGGTGAGAGCTGAAAGGGTTAAAGCTGCGATGGAGCGTGTGCAAATAGAAGCTCTAACTATTCATAGTGATAAGGAGCAGTCGGAAAGGAACGATGTGATGTCTAAATTCCGCTCTGGAAAGAGTCATCTGTTGATAGCTACCGATGTTACTGCCAGAGGTATCGACATACCTAACGTGGACTATGTGGTGAATTATGATTTGCCGGATGATCCTGAGTTTTATGTTCACCGAGTGGGACGTACAGGTCGTGGTAAGCATAAAGGCAAAGCGGTTTCATTCTGTAGTAGTTCGGAGAAGGAGTTGCTGGAAGAGATCGAGCAATTTGTCTCTAAGCCTATCAAAGTTTTGGATATAGATTTCCATGAATATGAGGATACGATTGACCTCAGCGCTAATCATGACGAGGATTGGAAAGGTTTGCTAGATCGTGAAGAGAAAGCGCCTAAAAAGAAGAAGAAAAAGAAGAAGTAGGTAATGACTGCAAAGAACGTTTTATTTAGTTTAATACTGCTGATAAACTTTCGAGCAGCTCATTCACAGGTCTTGGTGCGAGATGAGTCATTTTCGGATAAGACTTTTTTAAGATTGAAGATTAAGCTAACTGAGGCAGTCTTAAATCAGGATTCTGAGTTGCTTTTTTCCATGTTTGCTGATAGTGTATGGTTGTCTAATGATCCTCCATGTATTGAGTCTGAGTGTGTGAAGCGCTACTTGCGTGAGTCATTTGAGAGTAGTGATTATTATTGGGATGAAATCTATGGGGCACTGAAGTTTGGCTTTTCTATCAATAAGAATGAAGTAGGGTATTATTTCGAAGCTCCATCCTACATTACCCACTTGAAGAATGACCCTGGGAACGATGAAACACTAAGTGATCAAATTTTGATATTAGGTTTCAATGTTAATATTCGTGAGAAACCTGATATAGGGTCTCGGATTTTACGAAAGGCTTCTTATGAGGTCTTTAAAAAACACAGTCTTACTGGCTCTACACCTCTTAAAGTTGATACCTATATCGATGGAAAGTGGTGGTACGAAATAGAGTTGGACAATGATCAAGTCGGCTATGTGATTGAGGACTTTGCTGGTGAGGTATGGGATCGATGTATTACTGTTGAAAGGATAAAGGGTGAGTGGAAAATTACACGCATTTATCAGCCACCCGGCTGCTAGCCCTTTGATTGAACCAAATTTTTACCATCAAAAAAGCAATCCCTGCCACACCTTCTGCACACATCTGTCATCCTGTCACGGATTGACAGTCACATCTGGTCGAACAGACATGTTTTTTGAATTGGAATGGGATTTGCCACAGGCCGGGTAGATTTTAAAATTTAATCAAATAGCAAAACATAAATACATCATGCAAGAGAAAGGTAATATTTCGATTCACACCGAGAATATCTTCCCGATTATCAAGAAGTTTTTATACTCCGATCATGAAATCTTTTTAAGAGAGTTGGTTTCGAATGCTGTCGATGCGACGCAAAAATTGAAGCAACTATCAGGTCTGGGAGAATATACTGGTGAGCTGGGAGACTTGAAAGTAGATGTGAGCTTTGATGAGAAAGCGAAAACCATCACTGTTAGCGACCGAGGTATTGGTATGACTGCAGAGGAGATCAAAAAATACATCAATCAAATTGCATTTAGTGGTGCTACAGAATTTGTAGAAAAATACAAGGACAAGGGAGATGAGCAGCAGATCATTGGTCACTTTGGTCTTGGATTCTATTCTGCCTTTATGGTTGCAGACAAAGTGGAAATCAACTCTTTGTCTCACGCTGAAGGTGCTGAACCTGCACGTTGGATCTGTGATGGCTCTACAGAGTTTGAAATCAGCGAGGGAGACAGAAAAGAACGCGGTACAGATATCATCTTGCATGTCAATGAGGAATCATTGGAGTTCTTGAATCAAGGAAGGCTTCAGGGTATCCTGGATAAATACTGTAAGTTCTTGCCGATCGAAGTGAGATTTGGCGAGAAAGAAGTGAGCGAAAAAGATGGTGAGGACAAAGATGGCAAGCCGCAATACAAGACAGTCAAAAAAGACAATATCGTCAACAATCCATCACCGCTATGGACAAAGTCTCCATCTGATCTAACTGATGAGGATTACCTGGCTTTCTATCGTGAGCTATATCCGATGTCTGAGGAGCCATTGTTCTGGATTCACCTCAATGTAGATTATCCATTCAACCTGACCGGTATCCTTTACTTCCCGAAAGTGAAGAATGATATCGAGCTTCAGAGAAATAAGATTCAGCTCTACTCTCGTCAGGTATTCATTACTGATGAAGTGAAGGATGTGGTCCCTGAATTCTTGATGTTGCTACATGGTGTGATCGATTCTCCGGATATTCCATTGAACGTATCTCGTAGTTTCTTGCAGGCGGATAGCAATGTGAAGAAAATCAACACTTACATCACTAAGAAAGTGGCTGATAAGCTGAACGAGCTTTACAAGAAGGATAGAAAAGAGTACGAGCAGAAATGGTCTGATATCGGATTGTTTGTGAAGTACGGAATGTTGAGTGATGAGAAGTTTTATGACAAGGCAAAGGATTTTGCATTGCTAGAAAACGTGGACGGGGAGTTCTTCAATTTTGAAGAGTATAAAACCAAAACGGAAGCGCTGCAGAAGGATAAGGATGACAATCTGGTTTACCTCTACTCAACCAACCCAGCTCAGCAGCATGCCTTTATCGAATCGATCAAGAAGAAGTCTTATGATGTCTTAAAATTAGATGGTCCATTGGACGCACACTTCATAGGTACGCTAGAGCATAAGTTGGAAAAAACTCAGTTGAAGCGTGTAGATGCAGAGACAGTAGATAAGCTGATCAATAAAGATGAGAAGATAGAATCGGTACTGTCAGATGGTGATAAGGAGAAGGCTAAGGAGATATTCGAGAAAGCTATCAGTGATGCGAACTCGACTGTGTCGGTTGAATCCCTGGCATCCGATGAAATGCCTGTGATCGTGACCATGCCGGAGTTCATGAGAAGAATGAAGGATATGCAGCG
Source organism: Reichenbachiella ulvae (assembly GCF_025833875.1). Taxonomy (NCBI): domain Bacteria; kingdom Pseudomonadati; phylum Bacteroidota; class Cytophagia; order Cytophagales; family Reichenbachiellaceae; genus Reichenbachiella; species Reichenbachiella ulvae. The sequence goes on from NZ_JAOYOD010000001.1 coordinate 5,064,243, forward strand.
TCAAGGTGGTGGCGGTATGATGATGATGGGCGATATGCCTGATCAATACAACGTATCGATCAATGCCAATCACCCATTGGTATCAAAAGTATTGAAAGCGAAGAAGGAAGAAAACAAAGAGAAGCTTGCCAGACAAGCCTATGATTTGGCCCTTCTTTCTCAAGGCTTGCTAGAAGGTCAGGCATTGACGCAGTTTATCAATCGTTCGATCGAGATTTCTGCTGAATAAGGACAGAAATAGTGGAAAATATAAAAGCTCTGGGTTCGCTCAGAGCTTTTTTTATTAATATAGCATTGTGCGAAAAAAGGAGATCAATATGAAGGCTATCGGAGTAGGAATACTGCTGTCATTGAGCGCGGTATTTTCAGCCAGAGCACAAGAATATGTGAGTGATGAGGACTTGCTCGAGACACAATACGAAGTGCCTCTCACTGTAGATATGGATGCCGAAGAGGAAGAAAGACAGATTGAGCTCAAGAAGAAAAAGCCCAAACGCAATGTTTACTATGGGAAAAAGACCAGAAGAGGTTTTACTCGGACGGGATTTGGCAAGAGAGAAGTGACAGAGCTGTTTTCTTATCTTAAAAAATATGAAGAGCCAGTGCCCTACGTTCGGGATGTATACTGGTACGATTTCAGTCGACGCTCAATAGTCAAGTCAAGGAAAATCGATAAGGAGAATGCAGGTATCCTACACGGCCCGTACAAAAAGTTGCTTGGAGATCAGGTGATCGAAGAGGGGATCTTCTATATGGGAGTAAAACATGGTCGATGGACTACCTGGAATCGTCATGATATTCTTCAAAGCAAGGAGAAATATTACAAGGGGTGGCCGAAGGAGTCTAAGGTTGCCTATCACAACCGCGAAGAACGTCAATTGATGGAGATAATTCCGATCCACTATGGAGAAAGGGAGGGGAATTACTATGCTTTTCATCCGAGTGGAAACCTTGCGGCTTATGGCGAATTTCAGTTTGATCATCGTGTAGGCATCTGGCGCGAATATTACGATATCCGCAACAGAAGAAAAAGAGAGATCATGTACTCCAAAGATCCTTTCGATGAAGAATTCAAACCTTACATCATCAGGGAGTGGGACGAAAGAGGAAAGCTCATCTACGATCGTTCTAAATGATCACAAATACTTAATTAACCAGTTCACTAGCTTCTTTTTGAACGAAGTGAATGGTGGGTAAAAAAGCGAGGCGTTGGTTAGTCCAACCCTTTGTCTCAGCACCGATTTTTGATTGGTGAATTCCATGAAGCCATAATAGCCATGAGATTTTCCGATACCGCTATGATTGACTCCTCCGAAGGGTAAATTAGGATGCGCATATTGGAGTACCACATCGTTGATGACCATCGTGCCTGCAGAGGTTTCTTTCGTGATCTTTTTTTGCAGTTTTTTGTCTTTTGAGAATAGATAGAGGGACAGAGGTTTATCATTCTCATTGATGTGATCAATGACCTCTGAAATATCAGAATAAGTTTTGATAGGGATGATAGGTCCGAATATCTCTTCTTTCCAGAGTTGACAGTCTTCAGGAATTGATGTCATAAGAGTAGGCTCTAGAAATCTTTCCTTGATATCGTATGATCCGCCTGCCACAACCTGCGCTCCTTTGGATTGCGCTTCTTGCATCATGTCTATCTGTTTCTGCGTGTGGTTTTGATGTACAATGCGAGAGTATTCTGAAGAGTTTTGAAAGCCTTTGGATTCTGAGTCGAACATCCGTTCCATATGTTTTTTGAGCGTAGCTATAAAGGCTGATTCTCTTCCTTCAGCCACAAAGACATAATCAGGAGCAATACAGGTCTGGCCATTATTGGTGAATTTGCCCCAAACTATTTTTTTGGCTGCATCCTCCAGGTTTGCAGTTTGGTCAATGATCACAGGAGATTTTCCTCCCAATTCCAATGTCACAGAGCTAAGGTTTTTGGCAGCTGCCTCCATGACAATTTTCCCAACAGGAGTACTCCCAGTAAAGAAGATGTGATCAAACGGTAGCTTAAGCAATGCTTGGGTTTCTGGAATCCCACCTTGAACGACTGTTACAAACGAAGGATCAAACAATTCTTTGATCATGTCTTCTATCAGTGCAGCTGTATGAGGAGTATGTTCTGAAGGCTTGAGTATAGCAGTATTGCCAGCCGCTAAGCAGGAAACCAGAGGACTGCAAAGCAATTGAAAGGGGAAGTTCCAGGGAGCGATGATCAGGCAGCGTCCCTTTGGTTCATATTGGATGTGACTTTTGGTGCCCAGATAGGTCAGTCCAGGGCTTACTGCCTTTGGTCTTGTCCATGCATTAAGGTGTCTTAGGGCATGCTTGATTTCATTACTAATAGGGAAGATCTCTGAGATGTCAATATCTGTTTCGGGTTTGTGAAGGTCTTGATATACCGCGTCCCGAATTCTTTGTTTGTTTTCGTCAAGCCAGCGCAAGAGTACTTTCAAGTTCTTTTTTCTTGCCGCTATCGGGGCAGACCTCATTTGAAGCGCCTTTTCCTTTTGTTGCTCAAATAGTTGATCAAGGGTGTCTAACATAGTCTAATGGGTTGCTGTTGGATGCAATATAGTGAGGATGATAAAAATCATATGTTAAAACTGTCAAAACAGTCCAATGAAGCCCCTTTTAAGAGATATGCTTATGGAATTACCAGTTTTGATTTGTTAACATTGCCTTAACAATAGCGTAATAATTAATTATCTTTAGATCACACAAGGACAAGAAATTGATTTTTCTCAAAAGACATATCGCATTCACAATTCTGTTCACCATGGTGATGGGGTTGGTTATGGCTGCTGGTCCAGGTGAATTATCCAAGCTTGAGCTTTTTGTTAGAGACGATTTTGAAAAAGTGAGTAGCGAAGAGCTGTTGGCTTTTGAGTTGAGATATGACGAAATGCTTCAAAAATTGCAAGTCAAAAAAGAGGCGTTTCGCAGTGATGAAGGTTTCCTTGCCTATATGTACTACAAGGTGCATCGTAAGTTCTTGAAGCAATACGAGCAACAGGTCTTGTTTAGCGAAATATTGAAACCGGAGGGTAAGTATGATTGTGTGACCGCCTCTGCTCTTTATGCCTTGTTTTTAGACGACTTGGGCTATGCCTACGATGTGGTAGAAACCGATTATCACGTTTACTTATTGGTGAAGGCAGGTGACCGTGAGTTTTTGATGGAAACCACAGATCCACTCAATGGTTTTTCTGCAGATGAAAAAGAGATCAATGAGAGAGTGGCCATCGTTAGGGAAGATGCAAAGCGCATCAATGAAGAGCTCGCCATGGCCGGGGTAGCGAGTGATTTTAGCACTACTGTTTCTACAGGAAGAGTTACCGTGATTGAAAATAGAGTTGGGTTGAAAGAATTGGCCGGGCTGCATTACTACAATCAAAGTTTGAAAGCCTTCAATGCAGAGAATTACAGAAAGGCTTATAAGTACATCATCGTAGCACAGGGAATTTATCCTTCCAAGCGAATCAAGAACGCCAGTTCTTTCATTTTCGCGGCTGCATTCTCCAACTAATTCCAGGTTTAATCTAGCAAACCAGCCAAATCATCCTTGGTGAGATTCTTTACAAAGCTTTCCTCGGTGGTGATTAATTCAGACGCCAGTTTTTTCTTGCTTTGCTGCAACTGCATGATCTTTTCTTCTACCGTGTTTTTGGTAATGAATCGATAGGTGAACACTTTGTTCTTTTGGCCAATACGGTGTGCTCTATCAATTGCCTGAGCTTCAATAGCTGGGTTCCACCATGGATCCAGCAAGAATACATATTCTGCCTGAGTTAGGTTGAGACCCAATCCACCCGCTTTCAGTGAGATCAAGAAGACTTGAATCTCTGGATCGTTTTGGAATTTTTCAACTTGCTGCTGGCGATCCTTTGTCGTGCCATCCAGATAAGCATATTTGATTTTTTGACCATCCAGATACTTGGATACTATTTTCAAATGCTTCACGAATTGAGAGAATACCAGGATTTTTTGATTCTTCTTGATGGCATTCTCTAGCATGAAGCTAATGTCTTCTAACTTGCCAGACTCGCCTTCGTAGCTTTCATCGGCCAGTAAAGGGTGGTTGGCGATCTGTCGCAGCTTGGTTAGCCCTTGCAAAATCATGAACTGAGATTTGCCCATACCTCCGGTTTCGATCTCCTTCATGATCTTGTCTCGGTAGGCCGACTTCACTTTTTCGTAGGCTTCTTCCTGCTCAGGGCTCATGGTGCTGTAGCGCACATTCTCGATCTTTTCTGGTAGGTCAGTTGCTACTTGAGATTTGTTCCTGCGCAGAAGGAAAGGCTTGATAATCGTATACAGTTTCTGGGTTTGGTTCTCGTCTTTCTTCTTTTCGATTGGCATCTGGTATTGCTTCTTAAAGAAAGATTTTGCTCCTAATAGTCCAGGGTTGACAAAGGTCATTTGGAGACCAAAGGTCCATCGTGGTATTCTCTATCGGTGTACCTGTCAAGATCAATTTACTAGAAGAGTGTAGGTCTCTCACACACTTAGAAATAATAGAATCGGGGTTTTTGATTACCTGAGATTCGTCCAGTATGATGTAGTTGAAATGGTAAGCAGCCAGCAAGTCAATGTCCTGTCGTACAATTCCGTAGGAGGTTAGTACCAGGTCATATTTGGCAAAGCGCTTCACATCCTTATTTCGTTTTACTCCTGTATAGTTGAGTATTTTTAGTTTCGGAGTAAACTTTTCTGCTTCCTTTTCCCAGTTGTAGATCAGGGAAGTCGGCATCACTAGTAGACTGCAGCCCGCATCTTTGTCCTGATGAACGGATTGCAACAGGGCGAGTGTTTGAACAGTCTTACCCAGACCCATGTCATCTGCGAGGCAGCCACCCAGATTGTACGTACGAAGGAAACGCATCCAATTGTATCCAGCCTTCTGATATGGACGAAGATCACCTTTAAAGCCTGCTGGCATTTCAAAGTCCTCGATCTTGTCAAAATCCTGCAATTTCTGAAGTTTGCCTTTTAGGTTCATCTGAGCCAGATTAGACTCAGTCAGTTCTTTGACCAAAGAGACATGATGTTTTTGCAGTTGTAGCTCTTCCGTATTGCCTTCATCACTAAAAGCCATCAGGTCCGCATATTGCTCGAACCAGGCTTCTGGAATAACAGCTATCTCGCCATTAGGCAATTCAATTTCTTTGGTGTTTTTCAGGATGTAATTTCGGATGACTTTGAATGGGATCTCATAATCGCCGAATTTGACCACCGCGTGTATGTCGAACCAGTCGATGTTTTCGCGGATTTCCAGGGTCATCTCCGATTTTCCGATGAAATATTTTTTCTCGCTCTTTCCATTTTGGATTAGACTGATTCCTGCATCCTTGAGGTACTTGCGCGTGTCCTCTATCCAGGTGAAGGCTTCCCCTAACGGAACGGTAGCTTGCGAAGAACGCAGGGCTAATCCAGAGTCATGAAGGAACTGCACATATTTCTTTTCCTTTTCGATATCCCGGCAAATCCTGTGGAAGGTGTACTCATCGTTTTCCTCTTCCACGTGCACATTCACTTCATTGAAATGATCCGCTTTGTATCTATGCTGACCGTATTGGAATTTTAGCTCAAATAGAATTTTACTTTCCTTTAAAGTTGCCGTGTCATTATTTCCATTCTGCCCAAAAAGATCCATCGATTGACCATTGGTGCTGGCCAGTTCGGAGAAGTACAAAGTGGGTTCCAGATCGTATTTTTCTGTTTTGATATCAAAGCCTTTGGCATAGACATCAAAAGAAGCTACTAGGGGTGCTACAAATTTGCGGTAGTAGTTATCCTCGATTTTACGAGGTACGGCAATGAATTTCTTGTTGAGGAAAGGTTTGATTTTGTTAGCATCTACGTTTTTCTGGAAACTGTATAGCTTATTTTCAATCACGATGAAAGCAGGATCATTACAGAGAATGTAAGCCCCTTTGTATTGAAAATCTATCTTTTCTCCTTTGTGCTTGATTGTCGGGAAGTAGTGCGTATTGTCTTCATTTCTTCTAAAATGAAACAGTACGGTTGCCTCTTCCTCCAGCACCTCTATTTCTTTCCAGGCTGGTTCACCATCATTGCCCATTTCGAAGAGTCGCTTGCCTTTCAGCAGAGGCATAATTTTCGCACGTCTACGTTCTACATGTGCGATGATTTGCTCCTGCTTTACAGGGTCACCTACTTTTGGATCGAAAACCTTTAGGAAGAAATCTTCCGGTTTGATGCGCTTCTTCTCAAAGCTTTTGATCACAATATCGGGCTGCATAGAGTCCATTACTTTGATCAATTCATAGTCGGCCTCATCCAGTCCTGAATCAAATTCAGAAGCGTTTTGCGCAGAGATGTTCTGATGCGAAAAGGTAAGACGACCCTCGTCATCTTTTTGTATCACAAAAGATTCGAAAAGATACCCCAGATACTGGTGCTCAAAGAGGGTATATATTAGTTGAAATGGTTTGTTTGGAGAGACTTTCATCTACCGGCAATCGCAATTAATTTTTTACAAAATCCTATACGGATCAATCTTGCAATTTAACCCAAAATGCGAAATCCAAAAGCAAAAACTGCTAAAAAGTGGAAGTGTTGGATTTAACCCAAAATTGTCATTAGAAAATCTATTACGAGAATAACTCACTTCAATTCATTCGCCTCGCTAAATTTTGTTCATTCACCGTAGCGATGCTACGTCTCACTCGCAAAACCCCCTGATTTTTCGTGACTTATCCTCTCATTACAAAGTTCCAATGACAAATTTGGATTTAAAGTTTTCGCATTAAATTGGGACGAGAATTCAAGATCATTTTTACTTATACTCTATCCATCGAAATGAAGTTTAGCGAACTGGAAAAACTTTGCAAAGGAAAAATCCAACAACAGGCCAATGAAGCCGAAATTAAGGAACTGGTAACAGACACCAGAAACATTTCAATCCGAGCAGGTTTGTTGTTTTTTGCGATAGAGGGAATCAATCATGATGGGCACGAATTTGTGACGGAGGCTTATGAGAAAGGCGCCAGATGCTTTGTGGTCGAGCGAGAAGTTAGTCTGCCAGATGATGCCAATGTACTGGAGGTTCGTCAGTCTTTACTGGCACTGCAGATGATTGCACGTGCGCACAGATTACAGTTTGATTATCCGGTAATAGGTGTGACTGGGAGTAATGGTAAGACCATCGTTAAGGAATGGTTGACGCAATTGCTGGATTATAAATACAGCATTGTAAAAAGTCCGAAGAGTTATAATTCGCAATTGGGAGTGCCGCTATCCGTTTGGCAGATGACCGCTCAACACAATCTGGGAATATTCGAAGCAGGAATCTCAGAGCGATCCGAGATGGAACGTCTCGAACGGATCATTCAGCCTACACTTGGGATTTTTACCAATATCGGTGAGGCACACAATGCGGGATTTGAATCCCTACAGCAAAAGGCCGACGAAAAAGCTAAATTATTTGCCTCATGTCAAAAGGTGATTTTTAGTTCTGAGTATCCAGAAATCCGTCGTGCTTTGGAGGCCACCGTTTCGGAGGAGACTGAATTGATTGCCTGGTCCTTTGAGAAACTTGAAGGTCATCAATTCAAGGTGTTGGTGGGTGAAACTGAACTTGTACTGAAGTTGAAGTTTAGTGATCCAGCATCAGTTGAAAATGCCATTCATTGTGTGGTAATGCTGTATGTTTTGGGGTTTGGGATGGATGTGATTCAGTCGAGAGTAGACACGCTGAATTCGGTGAAGATGCGTTTGGAAATGAAGCAGGCGGTGAATCGCTCCTATGTGATCGACGATACTTACAACAACGACCTACACGGTTTGGAAGTGGCACTGGATTTTTTGCATCGACAGAATCAAAAAAAGAAAAAGACCGTGATACTCTCAGATCTCTATCAGACAGGTTTGAGTGGGGAGGCGCTCTATGCGCGAATCGATGATTTGATGCGGAATCAACAAATTTCTCGCTTCATCGGAGTGGGTATGGAAATATCCAAAGCTCGAGGGTTGTTTCACACCAAGGCGGAGTTTTATGATAGTACCGATGATTTCTTGTCCTCGGATTTTTCTATTCAGGATGAAATTGTGTTGGTCAAGGGGGCCAGAGATTTTCAGTTTGAAAGAGTGGTTCAAAAACTGGAGTATAAGGCTCACGGCACCATATTGGAAATCAACATGGAGAGTCTGACCAATAATCTGAATTATTATCGGGCAAAACTGAGACCAGAGGTGAAATTGATGGTGATGGTCAAGGCATTCGCTTATGGTGGGGGTAATTTTGAGATCGCCAATTTGCTGCAATTTCACAAGGTGGATTATCTGGGAGTAGCCTATGCAGATGAAGCGGTGGAGCTGCGAAGAGGTGGGATACACATTCCGATCATGGTGATGAACCCTTCTTCAGATTCTTTTCGATTGCTGAAAGAATATAACCTTGAGCCGGAGATATATTCTCTGGATCAACTGTTGGACTTCATGGACTTTTTCGAGGCAGAAGATCATATGCCACCCATTCATATCAAATTAGAGACAGGAATGAACCGGCTAGGTTTCAAGGCCAATGAACTCAAGCGCCTGACAGAAATCCTGACCCTGAACAAGAAGCTGAAAGTGCGAAGTGTATTTAGCCATCTTGCGGGAAGTGAAGATCCAAGACATGAAGATTATACTAAACAGCAGGCTCAAAAGTTTGAATCTATGAGCGAGGAGATTTTTAAAGTGCTTTGGTACAAGCCGCTTAGGCATCTCTGTAATACTGCGGGGATAGATAATTATCCTAACTATCACTATGATATGGTTCGTCTGGGTATAGGCCTTTATGGTTTCGATCCCGTGATGGATGAAGAAAAGAAGTTGAGCACAGTAGGGACATTGAAAACCCATGTGTCGCAGGTGAAGGCGATCAACAAAGGAGAGACCGTAGGTTATGGTCGTTTGGGGTTTGCACAGCGTGATATGAAGATTGCGACTGTGCCCATCGGGTATGCTGATGGCTACCTTCGTGCATTTGGTAATGGTGTGGGTAAAATGAACGTTGGTGGTAAGTTGGTGCCAACCGTAGGAAATATCTGCATGGATATGACCATGCTGGACGTGACGGATATGGAGGTGAGATCAGGCGAAGAGGTTGTGATTTTTGGAGAGAACCCAAGTATCCATGATCTGGCTAGCTGGATACATACGATCCCTTATGAGATACTGACCAACATCAGTCAGAGGGTGAAGAGAACCTATATCTCAGGCTGATCAACCGCCGCATCCCATGAACTTTTTCAGGTCTATGTCAGGAAGTCCTGGCTTTTGGTCTTGATCAAGTTCTTCTTGCTGCTCTTTGCTTTTGTTTTCTAGTTCTTTTGGCTTCTCTTCCGGCTTTTGTTTCTTTTTACTCATTTGCAGTACCTTTCGATGTATCTGTCAGACATGTTGCTACCTAGCTCTTTGGCTTTTTGAAAGTCCAGACAGGCGTTTTCATAATCCTCTCTGTTCTTATACGCAAGAGCCCGGTTGTGGTATGCATTGTAGTTGTCTTCTTTTTCTTCGATTACTCTGGTGAAATCATTGATCGCAGACCGATACATACCTGCGTGAAAGTATGCATTGCCGCGATTGTAGTAGCAATTGAGTAGATCTACTGGTACATCCGATTCGTCATTGCTACTGATTGCTTTGGAGTAGTTGCGACTGGCCAGTTCATAATATTCCATTTTGAAATAAATGTTGCCTGCCAGATAAAACATATCGGCCTGTCCTGGTGATAAAGCCAGCGCCTTTTCGATGTCTTTTTGCGCTTCTTCGAATTTTTCTATCCTAAGCAAAGCATTGGCTCGTCCTACAAAAGCATCGGCATTGCCATCATACAGGTTTATGGATTGATTAAATGCACTAACTGCCTCCCGAAACTGTTCGCGACCTATCAGATCCCATCCATTATTGGCGTATTGCATACTGGCATTGTAGTCTTCCTCATCGATCACCTCTTCTTGAGCCGAGGCAAAAATGGTTAGCATTAACAAACAGCTAAGGATGTAGTATTTTTTGAATTGCATCTTGATGTCTTTCTTCACGATTATCTTCTTGCTATCAGGCGGGATGTTGTTGTCAGATTAGAAAATGAAGCAGCCAATGATAAGATTTAATCACTAGTACTCACTTGCATAATTCGGTTAAATTAGCAAAAACTGTTAACCCGACATGAATATGAATGAACAAAATGATAAAAAGTACTTTCAGGACTACATGAATGAGAATGTGTGTTTCGGCTGTGGTATCCACAATGATCAGGGCTTGCACATCAAAAGTGAATGGGATGGAGAGGAGTCTGTCTGTGTATGGGAGTCCGAAGAAAAATACCACGGCTGGTCTAACCTGATGAACGGCGGGGTAATGGCTACTTTGATCGATTGTCACTGCATGTGCACGGCCATGGCTCATGCATACAAGTTGGAAGGCCGAGCGCTCAATACTATGCCTGAGTATCGATATGCCACCGGCACACTCAATGTGAAATACTTGAAACCCACCTCTAACAATGATCCGGTAGAGCTAAGAGCCAAAGTGACTGAAGTAAAAGGGAAGAAAACTGTCATGCACTGTGGTTTTTACTCGCTGGGAGAGAAAACTGCTGAGGCTGAGGTGATCGCCATACGAGTCTATGATAGCAGTCAAGATTCGGGCGCGAATGTTTTTAAATCCTAAAAGTAGGATAGAGGCACACTCGAAAGACTTAATCAGTCGAATGTGCCTCTAGTTGTTTTTATTCTGCTTTGTTTTTGAGTTTTTGTTCTACAAAGTGAGAGAGGAAAAGTCCTAACCCTCCGAATATCATCAGGCAAGAAAATACTCCTACTTCATCACTGACGAGTCCGGCAGCACTGATCATATTGCCCACTAGAATCCCGATACCTGCACCTATGAGTAGTAGGCCGATTTTGATGGCCGGAAAGGTGACTCCTTTTCTACTGAAAATGTTTGCGTCACTTCCTTTCTCTATGAGGGCCAGTCTTTCGTCGTTCATGAATTTGCGAATGACGATCAGTACGACGGCTACTGAGACAAATAAGACTACTGGGATGATAATTTCTGCAGCGTTGTTCATTGTTTTGAATTTTTGATTTACCCATATGACAGGGGGGAGTGTCTGCTGGTTACAACTAATAAAATATTTTTTTGTGTGTAACTTGAAGAAAGTAGCAGGCGTCCAAGAATCGTGAGTGACCCAATAACTGATCGCGAACTGATCGAAAAAATAAAGAAAGGAGATACGGCTAGTTTTACCCTATTGGTAAATCGACACAAAAACTATGCACTGACCATTGCAACTCGCATCACTTTGGTGAGAGAGGAGGCTGAGGAAGTTGCTCATGATGCTTTTATTAAGGCTTATTCTTCTTTGCATCAGTTCAAGCAGGATGCTAAATTTACTACATGGTTTTATCGCATAGTGGTGAATATGGCCATCTCAAGAGTCAGGAAAAAGAAGTTGAGTACCATAGATATCGATCAGTCGAACTATGCAGGAGCAGACAATAGTAGTCAGGAGAAGTTTGATGCCAGAGATCGCTCACAATTGATACAGGATGCCATGCGCCAATTGAGCGAAGATGATCGCATGTTGATCTCTCTTTACTATCTGGAAGAGCTGGATATGGAAGAATTGTCAGAGATCAGTGGATTTGATAAAAATAATTTGAAGGTGAAATTGTTTCGAGCCAGGAAGCGGTTAGGACAGATTCTTCAAAAATCTCGTGAATTAGAATCGGTAATACATTAATGAGGAATGAAATGAATAATCAGGGAATGAATCATAGCGACAAGGATATCGAATGGTTGGATCAGTTCATGGAGGAACTTCCGATGGAGGAAGCAAACCAGGATTTTACTATGCGCATTGTTTCCAATGCGGCATTATTAAAAAAGCGGCAGGCCAATCAGCGATTGATTTATTGGGTTTTGGGATTCTTGCTCTTGGGTATGAGCATATGCGTTTTTTTCGCATTGGGTATCGAGTTGAGTTTCGAAATGGATTATTTGCCCGAATACAAAACCTGGTGGCCTGAAGAACCATTTGCGATATTGGACGGAATCTCTATGGAGTTTCTACTTGCAGTAGAGGGGCTATTGGCTCTTTTTCTTGTTGATAAGCTGCTCACTAGAACGCATGTTTTTCGACGATTGGGGATTGAGAAAAAATAATTTTGGACGGAAATTTCAGATTTTCAATCGATTAGAAAATTCTTAAAAATATTTATTTGCAAAGTGTTGAAAAATTGAAACCGGTATCTATCTTTGCAGTCCAATTCAGTCATACGGACTGAGGACAAGCGAAAGTAGCTCAGTTGGTAGAGCGCCACCTTGCCAAGGTGGAGGTCGCGGGTTCGAACCCCGTCTTTCGCTCAATTGAGTGTGAGAGTGTATGTGAGTGAGAAGGTGCAATAGCATCGCGCATACACTTTTTTTGTGTCTGGGTCATTCTGGAGTTAATCAAAAACACATTCATCTTCAAATAAAGGCTATCGCCGGAGTGGTGGAATTGGTAGACACGTCAGACTTAAAATCTGATGGCTTTCGGGCCGTGCGGGTTCAAGTCCCGCCTCTGGCACACTAAACCCTTGTAATCATCTGATTATCAAGGGTTTTTTGTTTTTTAGGTGTCGGTTTTGGTGTCGAAATTATTTTTAAAAAGATCATACTAGTCTTCTCAGTGACTCTTTTCCATAAGTTCGATAGCAGTAGCATTATAAATTGAATACAATAATGCTAATAAAAGCCCCAATCTCTCAACCAGGGCTTCAATCCCAGTACCGCAGCAGCTGGGCGGTGATGATCTCCTCATCAATTCAAAAGTAGCAAAAACAATAATCAATAGCATTAGATATTTGGTATTCTCATAGGGAATTGGTAGGTCTCGAAAAATATATTTTCAATCCAACCACGCATGAAATATATTCGAGCTATGATTAATGTGAGCCTCGTGCTTTTGTTGTCAATTCTAACAAATCAATCATTGAATGTCTGAAGATCAAAAACGCCAACTCGAATCCCAACTCTGGGGAATAGCCAATCTCCTTAGAGGCAAAATCAGTGCAGATGACTATCGGGATTATATACTCGGTTTTATCTTCTACAAATACCTCTCTGAGAAACAGCATCTATATGCGAACCAATTACTGGAGGGAGAGGAAGAAACTGAATACACTAAGGTCAAAGATGAGGAAACATTGAAGGCTATTCGTGAAGAATCCATCATCAAACTAGGCTACTATTTACAGCCAGCTGAACTATTCTCCGCATTAGTGGCTCGAGGACAAGACAAGTCTAATGAGGACAATTACATACTGGAAGACCTTCAGGCCATCCTTAACCATATCGAGCAAAGCACCATGGGGGAGGAATCCGAGGAGGAGTTCACTGGACTCTTCGAAGACCTGGATTTGTCTTCCACTAAGATTGGTAGAACAGTAGGCGCAAGAAATGATGTAATCGTAGAGATACTCAACTTCCTGAATGGGATCGATTTTAAACTCGGAGAAGTCGAGTCAGACGTGCTGGGAGATGTGTACGAATACATGATTGCGCGTTTTGCGGCAGGTGCGGGTAAGAAAGCTGGAGAGTTTTATACCCCTCAGCAAGTGTCTAAGATCCTAGCCAAGATCGTAACCACGGACAAGAGCAAGCTCAAATCCGCCTATGATCCCACGTGCGGATCCGGCTCATTGCTTCTTCGTGTAGCCAAAGAAGCAGAGGTCAGCGAGTTCTATGGGCAAGAACTTAACCGAACCACATACAACCTGGCTCGAATGAATATGATTCTGCACGATGTGCACTATCGTCGATTTGATATTCAACAGGAAGACACCCTGGAGCATCCCCAACACCTGGACAAACGCTTTGAGGCTGTCGTGGCAAATCCCCCGTTTTCTGCACACTGGAAGGGAAATAAAAATCCGCTCAACGATAGCGACGAGCGCTTCAGTCAGTATGGGAGACTAGCACCTAACACCAAAGCAGATTATGCCTTCCTGACGCACATGCTCCATCACCTGTCAGACAATGGCATCATGGCCAGTGTCTTTCCTCATGGTGTACTTTTCAGAGGAGCGGCCGAGGGAGTCATTCGTGAATACATCATCAAAGAAAAGAACTGGCTGGATGCGGTCATCGGGCTCCCTGCGAATATCTTCTATGGCACCTCAATCCCTACTTGCATCCTGGTCCTTAAGAAGTGTCGCAAGGCAGATGATAACATAGTATTCATAGATGCCAGCGGAAACGAACATTTCAAGAAAGAAGGAAATCAAAATGCACTCCGAGAAGAAGATGTGGAACTCATAGTAGAGACCTACCGCAAGCGTGAAGGTCTGGACAAATACAGCTACATAGCCAAGCTGGAGGAAGTAGCAGAAAATGACTACAACTTGAATATCCCTCGCTATGTCGATACCTTCGAGGAAGAGGAACCAGTGGACATCAAAGCAGTAGCTGAAAATCTAAAGACGATAGACGACAAGCTTCAAGAAACCAACCAAACCATCGCTCAATACTGCAAGGAGCTAGGAATCGAAACGCCTTTTTAATGATGAGTGAAAAATTAGTGATTCCAGAATTAAGGTTTGTCGAATTCGAAGGAGATTGGCAATACAAACAGCTTGATAGTTTTACAGAAAAAATTCAGGATGGAACCCATTTTTCTCCTGAACTAATTCCAAATGGGACTCGAAAATATATAACCTCCAAGAATATTAGAAACGGGATTCTTGACTTAAGTGAGTTAGATTACATTAGTCAGGAGGCTCATGAAAAAATTTATTCACGATGTAATGTCAAGTATTCTGACGTATTGCTGACTAAGGATGGTGCTGGCACCGGAAATTTATGTATTAATTATTTGAAGGAGGAATTTAGTTTATTGTCTAGTGTGGCATTTATTAGAGCCAATGACAAAGTTTCTACCAACTTCTTCATTTATCAATTGCTTTTATCTCCTGAAGGTCAAAAAGAAATTTTAAGGTCAATTGCAGGACAGGCAATAACTAGAATCACTCTTACCAAGCTAAGAAATTTTAACTTTTGTATACCTAAACTCCCCGAACAACAAAAAATAGCCTCCTTCCTTACCTCCATAGACGAGCGCATCCGCCTGCTGCGAGACAAAAAAGCCCAGCTCCAGCAATACAAAAAGGGCATCATGCAGCAGCTCTTTTCACAAGAGCTCAGATTCAAACCTGATCATCCTGCTAGCGAGGGTAAAAAAGAAAACAACTACCCCGACTGGGAGGAGAAGAGGTTGGGGGAAATATTAAAAGTTGGAAGTGGTAAGGATTATAAACATTTAAATGAAGGCGAAATACCAGTTTTGGGAACTGGTGGTGTAATGATTTATGTAAATGACTTCCTCTATGAAGGTGAAAGTGTATGTATTGGCCGAAAAGGAACCATAGATCACCCTATGTTCATTAGTGGGAAATTTTGGACTGTTGATACCCTATTTTATACTCATTCTTTCAATCAGGTAATACCTTATTTTGTGTATTTGCTATTCCAGATGATAAATTGGAAAAAGCATAATGAGGCATCAGGAGTGCCTAGTTTATCAAAAGCCACTATTGAAAAATTGACTGTTCTTATTCCATGTCAGGCAGAACAACAAAAAATCGCCTCTTTCCTCTCTGCCATAGATGACGCAATTAGTCATGTAACAGATCAGATCACCCAGACCGAGCACTTCAAAAAAGGCTTGTTACAAAAGATGTTTGTATAATGGGTGACTACAATAATTTTGAAAAGTCAAATGGGTGGTGTTACTTTGCAATAACAGAACCTGAGATGCATACCGTTAGAACTGCTCTCGGGTCATTTTTTTTATATAGCTATGGTAAATAAGCCAGCCAGAGACATAGCGCAACAAATTACCCTCCTCAAATCCCGAGGAATGCGTTTCAGAAATGAAGCAGAGGCTCCTCACTTTCTTCAGTACATCAGTTATTATCGCCTCAAGGGCTACTGGTGGGACACACAAAGCGATCGTGTGGCACATACCTTTCAGGACAATATATTCTTTGAGGACATCATTGAGCGCTACAATTTTGACCGTCACCTCAGACTTATTTTGTTCGATGCGATAGAGCGTATAGAAGTGGCATTGCGTACGCAGATGATATATCACCTATCTCTTGCACATGGGTCGCTTTGGTATTTAGATGCTAACTTATTTTCGGATCCTGTCAAACATGCCAATAACCTGACCAGCCTAATGAGAGAGTTTGGTTATAGTCAGGAGATATTCATCAAGGATCACAAAAACAGACACGGTAATGCCGATCCAGATGCCTGGAAAATAATGGAGATCGTATCTATGGGCACCTTGTCCAAGTTTTATAAACTCCTCCAGCACAATCTCCCAGCCAAGTCCGCCATTGCGAAAGGCTTGGGGCTGAACCTGCACACTGAACTCTCTAGTTGGCTAGAGGCCATTACTTATGTCAGAAACATAGTCGCCCATCACTCCAGACTCTACAGTCGCGACATGGTCAAAAGACCCATGCTCAACATTAGGAATCCACAGGCGGCCTGGTTAAATAATCAGCTGACTTCACAGCAACAAAAGAAAGTGTTCTTGATCATATCTTGTATGCTATACATCTGCAACAAAGTGACGCCCGGGCATCAAATCAAACAGAAGATCAAAGAGCTGATTCGAACCAATCCATCCATCCCAGTTTATAAATTTGGCTTTTTGAATGATTGGAATCAACAAGATTTGTGGCGATGAAAACTGGAAGAATGGTGAACGTCCCTGGCTTAATAAAAACCAGTAAGAGTGCAAATAGGAATTCCTGTTGTATATTAGAATTTCAATGAAACTCTTCGATAATTTTTAATACTGAATGACCTCCCAACCAGAAGAACTTTTAGAAAACAACCTCATCACCCAACTGACCAAATTGGGATATTCCCATGTTTCCATTCCGGACGAAGCTGCACTACTCAGCAACCTCAGACAGCAATTAGAAATTCACAACAAAGTCAGCCTCAGCGATAGTGATTTCAACCAGATCCTCAACTTCATCAACAAAGGCAACATCTTCGAACGTGCCAAAATACTCCGAGACAGAGTGCCCTACATCAATGACCAGGGAGAAAACAAAACCGTAGAACTGATCAATCAAATTCATTGGTGTCAAAACGAATTCCAGGTGACTCAGCAGGTCACCATAGCGGGTAAGTACAAAAATCGATATGATGTCACCATACTCATCAATGGATTGCCTTTGGTACAAGTAGAGCTCAAGAGAAGAGGCCTTGAACTGAAAGAAGCCTTCAACCAAACCAACCGTTACGAGAGACATTCATATGGCGCAGGCCACGGTCTGTTTCAATTCATCCAACTCTTCGTGATCAGCAATGGTGTCAATACCAAGTACTACGCCAATAGCCCGATCAAAGCCCGGTCTTTCAAACAGACCTTCTATTGGTCGGATATCAAAAACAAGCTGGTTACACAGTTGGCTGACTTTACGGAGGTTTTTCTAGAGCCTTGCCATCTCTCCAAGATGATCACCAAGTACATCGTACTCAACGAGTCTCAGAAGATCCTGATGATCTTACGTCCCTACCAGTTCTATGCGGTAGAGGCCATCGTGGATCGGGTCAAGAGTACCACAGATTATGGATACATATGGCATACTACAGGTTCGGGCAAAACACTGACCTCCTTCAAGGCAGCACAGATATTGACAAACCTGCCTGAGGTGCATAAAGTAGTCTTTGTAGTGGATCGCAAAGACCTGGACTACCAAACCTCCAAAGAATTCAACAGCTTCAGCAAAGGCAGTATAGATATCACCAACAATACTCATACTTTGGTTCAGCAGTTGGCTGGTGATAATAAGCTGATTGTTACCACGATTCAAAAGCTCAATACTGCCATCAGTAAGACCCGCTACCTCGGCCAAATGGAGAGACTAAAGAAGGAACGTGTGGTTTTCATATTCGACGAATGCCACAGGAGCCAGTTTGGCAAAACCCACGAAGACATCAAGAATTTCTTTCAGGCGAGTCAGATGTTTGGCTTTACAGGTACTCCTATATTCGAAGAAAATGCGGGTAGCAATGAATATGGCAAACGCACGACAACCATGCTTTTTGGCAAGTGTCTGCACAAATATGTGATTACGGATGCTATTCGGGACGAAAACGTGCTTAAGTTTTCCATTGAGTACATCAGTACATTCAAGAAAAAAGAGCACATTCTGGATATTGATGTAGAGGCCATCGATGAGGCAGAGGTGATGAATGCCCCACAGAGATTAGAACATGTAGTGGACTATATCATAGCAAACCATCCACGAAAAACTCATAACCGCGAGTTTACTGCCATGTTCTGTGTGTCCAGTGTCCCTGTATTAGTGGAATACTACCGCCTTTTTCATGAGAAGAAAGTAAGAGGAGAACATAATCTGAAAGTGGCAACCATCTTTAGTTATCAGGCCAATGAGGAGGATAAAGATGCTGGAGGCATTGTAGAGGATGAGGAATTCTTACAAGCAGCTGAACCCATACCAGAATACAATACCCAACATAGCAGAGATAGCCTGGAGGAGTTTATTGGTCATTACAACCAGCAATTTTCTACCAATTACACGACCAAGGACAGCCAATCTTTCTACAATTATTACAACGACATTGCCAAGCGTGTCAAACACAAACAAATCGAT
The DNA here is from genome assembly GCF_025833875.1 of Reichenbachiella ulvae. Classification (NCBI taxonomy): domain Bacteria; kingdom Pseudomonadati; phylum Bacteroidota; class Cytophagia; order Cytophagales; family Reichenbachiellaceae; genus Reichenbachiella; species Reichenbachiella ulvae. The sequence continues at coordinate 5,082,944 of NZ_JAOYOD010000001.1, forward strand.
GTACTCCTGGTTGTGAATATGTTCCTCACTGGCTTTGATAGCAAAGCGCTCAATACGCTGTATGTAGACAAGAACCTAAAGTACCATGGTCTAATTCAAGCTTATTCCAGGACCAACCGGATCTTGAATGAACTCAAGTCGCAAGGAAACATAGTCAGCTTCAGAAACCTAAAAAAGGCAACGGATGAAGCCATCACCCTCTTCTCCAATATAGAGGCCAAGGACGAAATCATCATGCAGCCTTATGAAGAGTATGTGGCCAAGTTCAACCAGGCATTCATTCAACTATTGACTATTGCCCCTACGGTCAATAGTGTGAATGATCTGCCAAGCGAGGAAGAGGAATTTGAATTCATCAAGGCCTTTCGTGAACTGATGCGAATCAAGAATGTACTGGCTACATTCACTGAATTCAGCTTTGATGATCTCTCCATGGGAGAGCAGTCATTCGAAGATTACAAAAGCAAGTATCTGGACTTATACGACAAGGTTAAGAGTCAGCAGCAAAAGGAGAAAGTATCCATATTACAGGACATAGATTTCGAATTAGAATTGATCCATAGAGATGAAGTCAATGTTTCCTATATCCTAAAGTTATTGGCCAAGTTGAAAGACGCACCAATAGAGGAGCAAGAAAAACAAGCGGCTGCAATAGTCGATTTAGTAGCCGGAGAAGCTCAGCTTCGCAGCAAACGTGAACTCATAGACAAATTTATCCGGGAGCACCTGCCATTGATTGAAGACTCTGAAGATGTGCCAGAAGCATTCGAGCAGTTTTGGGACACAGAACGAAAGGATGCCCTGAAAACGATCAGCTTGGAAGAGGACCTGGATGCTGCCAAACTAGAGACTGTAATAGGAGACTATCTCTTTACAGAAAAAGTGCCTTTGAGAGATGATGTCATTGGCCTACTTCATACTCGTCCCAGTCTCAAAGAGCGCGGCAAAACAGCCGAGCGCATCATCACCAAAATGAAAGACTTTATTGACACCTTCATCAGTGGCTTTGCTGCTTAAAATGATCAAAACATGAATATCCTAAAATTACATGAAGCTATCGCAGTAGTACTACTCAATAAGGAAGATAGAACAGCCACAATAGAAGAAATCAGCAAAGAAATAGCGGTTCGTCATCTCTACAGACAAAAGTCCGGTGATATAGCCCCTCCAGGCCAAATCCGATTACGCACCCATCCAAACACAAAAGCTGGAAAACAATATGCCCATCTATTCAAGTTCATAGAACCGAACAAAGTAAAACTGAGAAATTCTAAGTTATGATTTACAATGAAATGAACTCCATGCCAGTCAAAATTAAGTCTTCAATTATTGAGAAGGGAGGTTGTTTTGGCCAAGGTTGAAGTTAAAACATTCGATTCTAGATTCTGGAAAATTTTCATTCCATTTCTATTCTTCATTGGCTTAATTCTCTTCTTTCCATATTGGTTCACCCAGATGTCATGGGTCGAATTTGATTTCAAGGATTCAGGAGAAATTGGGGATACAATTGGAGGTGTGTTGGGTCCTTTCATTGCCATTGGTGCGGCAATCCTTACTTTTTTCGCATTCTGGGTTCAGCTTAAAGCGAATGAACAACAGAGACAGGATATAGCCCTTGAACGTTTTGAAACTAAATTCTATGAGATGCTAAGGCTTCATCGTTCAAATGTCGAAGAAATGGAAATAGCAGGAAAGCATCGAGGTAGAAAAGCATTTGTTGAAATGTTCAAGGAGTTTAGATTCATTTATCAAGTTTTAGATAAAAAAACCAATGCTGATCATTCTCATGAATGGTCAAGTAACATAGCATTTCATCATTTTTTCTATGGGGTTGATGACAGTATGGAATCAGTTTCATCTGATAAGAAACTTCAAGTCTACGAAAAAGACACTTTGAAATTTCTTAAAATGATGAAGTCAAATGCAAGAATCCAATTCAATCAAGGAAAACGACCTGCCGTTTTAATACTTCAAGAAGGCATAAGGCATGATACTGATTTCTTTCCATTTGGAGGTCATGCCTCAAGATTAGGTCACTATTTTAGACATCTGTATCAGACGGTAAAGTTTGTAGCCAGCTATGATAAGGTTGAACTTTCGTTTAATGATCGATACGAATATATTAAGTTACTACGTGCGCAACTCTCTAATCATGAGCAACTTTTGATTTATTACAACACCTTTTCTCCACACAAAGTATGGTGGGATGATGAGCTGGGACTCAAGAATGAAGAGGGGCTTCCCCTCAGTTATTTTCTGGACTTTAAGCTAATAAAGAATATACCTTTCAATTTGACTAAAAGGATTGGATTAGACCCGTTTACGGCTTTTAAGAACCGAATTATACATCGTTATGAAGATGCAGGTCAATCAATTTTGCAAAATGAAGCAGAACTAAAAGCAAAAACCTGTTTTGAATGGAAGGAGAGAGAATTGACAAAAAATGACATAAACCAACAGACCATATGAGACTATTCTTCGGTAAGATTTCTAAAAAAGTAGACGTTCAACAAATTGAGGAAGGGTATTACTTGTCAAAGAAAGGATCTACTTGGTTTGGGGATATTGAGGTAAACAATTAACATGATTAAAACGATCCACAACCATTGGTTAGAAGTATTCAATCAAGAGCTCAAGGGTACCAAAATTTTGAAAATCATTTCTCCATTTATTAAGGAGAATATGGTGAGTCATCTTTTAAGGAATTTTACTGGAAATCAAGTACAATTAATTACTAGGTATAACCTAAATGATTTTAGGCTTGGTGTTTCTAGCATAAGAGCATTAAGAAGGCTTCTTGAAGCTGGAGTAGAAATTAAAGGTGTAAAAGGCTTACATAGTAAAATGTACCAATTCGATATGAACTCTGTTCTAATAACCTCTGCTAATTTTACCAGTGGTGGTTTTTTTGTTAATAAGGAGTTTGGTGTTCTTACCGATCATGAACATGTTGTCAATGAAGCACAATTATATTTTGATGGGTTATGGAAGTTGGATGCCAATTTGTTGACTATTGAAACACTAAATGATTGGTTAGAAACCGTAAAAAAATCTAAAACGGATATGCACAAATCTGTTAGAGTTTTAGCAGATTATGGAGCTTCTAGTTTGGAGCAAACTATCAAAGGAAGACGGTATTTTGTAAAGTTTTTCGGAAAAAATGAACATCGTGAAGATCTTAAATACGAGACGAGAAGAGAAATTGAAAATGGGTGTCCACATTATGCACTTTCCTTTTCGGATAAAAGAGGAAGGCCGAGGAGATATAGAGACGGAGATGTAGTTTTTATGGCTAAAATGATACATGGTAACGACTATGCCATTTTTGGAAGGGGAATTACTTACGCACATAATGATTTAAGAGATGTTGCAGATGAAAAGGATGCGGAGCATGTCGAATGGATAAGTAGTTGGCCAATCTTGGTAAGAGTGCATTCAACAGAGTTTATTGATTCTAGCATGGAGAATTGTCCAAAATTGAATGATCTAATGAATATTTTAGGGTATGAGAGTTTTCAAAGTACATTGGATAATTATAACCGTAAAAAGGGGAATATAATACCAACAATGGCTCTAAGGCAGCAAGCAGATATAAAATTAAGTGAGACGGGAGCTGTTTGGTTAGAAAATATCTTTCAAGAATCAATCAGTACCTGGGGATGTGTGCCTGATTCTTATATAAAACAGTTTTATCAGGGGATTAAAATATGAATCTTTATAAGCTCAATAAAACCAAATTAGATGAAGTCAAAAACATTCCTTTCAAACTCGAAAAGGATATCCAAAACCTTGTGGAAGAAAATCTGCAAACACTTTATGGACTAGACTTCGTTAAAAGTGAATTTCAACTGAATAACTTAAGAATAGACACATTAGGTTTTGATCAGCAATTCAATTCCTTTGTAATCATAGAGTATAAAAAGACAAAGACTTTTTCTGTAATTGACCAGGGTTACTCGTATTTATCTTTAATGCTAAACAATAAGGCTGATTTCATTCTAGAATACCAAGAACAAACCGGAAAAGCACTTAGAAGGGAAGAAATTGACTGGAGTCAGTCCAGAGTGATCTTTATTTCACCTCAATTCACCACCTATCAAAAGCAGAGCATCGAATTCAAAGATTTGCCTTTCGAGCTTTGGGAGATTAAAAGATATTCTAACGATACAATCATACTCAATCAACACAAGTCCTCCAGCAAAGTTAGTATCAACACTATTGAGACTAAAGATGATCGAACAGAACAGGTCAATAAGGAGATTAAGGTTTATAGCGAGGAGGACCAATTAAAGAAAGGGAATGAGAATATTCAGGAGCTCGCTGCTCAACTCAAAGATCGCATATTGGAACTAGAAGGTGTTGAGGTCAGCCCTGTCAAGCATTACATTGGATTTAAACTTAATAAGCGGGTTGTTACCGATTTTGATGTTCAAAAAACCAAATTAAAACTCAGAGTAAATCTAAAACAAGGGACTTTAGACGATCCTAAACTATTTTTCCGAGACGTTTCCAACATAGGCACTTTCGGAGTTGGCGACTATGAGGCAGTGGTTAATCCAGATACTGATTTAGACTACCTCATGAGCTGCATCAAACAGAGCTATAATTATCATATTTAGAAAGGCAATTGTTTTAAATTTCAATTTTTAAAAAAGCTCTTTTAATATTTCCATTCTTTTCAAGATGATGGATTGTAACCTTAACTCTTGCCTTAGATCGATGAAATACTCTTGAATGAATAACCTTAACATACCCGACTTCTTTTTGACCTTTCATCAATTTAACAGCCATTTCATCTTTTGGATTCTTTGGGTCAAGTTCGTAATTAAGAACATCACCAATGCTTAATTCATCACTTTTTAATTTCAGATGGCTTAGGCCTGAAATTTCAGAGATAAACAATAAGCCTTTTATTGGATAGAATTCCGCAAGGAACTCAAAGTTGTCGATTGGTAAAAGACCTTGCGTTTGAGCCAACATGTAATATGGATCAAACCTTCTTGATGAATCTACTTTCCAAAAATCATAAAAGTCAGCAAGGTCATTTCTTTCTGACTTCATGAGTCTTTGAGAAAACACTTCCAATACATTCGTATTATATTCTTTTTCAATATATGGAAAACCAGTATACGGAGTAAACCCATGCTTTTCAGCAATAGCGACATTGTCAGTTATGTATCTGAAACGTGTCCCAGTGGTACTGTTTGTTTTTAATTCACCAACAACAATACGCCTGTCACCGACCCCTTTTCTCCAAACCAGAAATATGTTACCGATATCTCTCAAAGTTCTTTTATCTTTTGAATTCTCAAAGTTACGATCTTATACATTAATTCTTTGCGTCTGTTTGATAAGGAAAACTCACTTTGTTCACGTGGTAAATTATAATCTATATTTTCAATAAGATTTTTGAGTTTGTCAATATTAAAATTTTGAACAATCATATTTTTCACATCATTAAACTCACTTATGTAGTTTATTTTAATGAAATTTAATAATTCAAAATGATTTGGTTTATTGCCCTCCTTAATTCTTATTTCAGATTTACCCTTCCTCGAAATGTAGGCATCCATCATTTGAGGATTACTTAACATTTTATCAATTCTATCATCTGTGTTCTCTCTACCAAGGCTGCAACCACTGTCATATATTGGAGAAAAAGTTGTTGGAACCAACAGTCCCTTTAAAGCTGGATTTAGATCACTTTTTAAAAGCAATCCAATTAAATATTTTAAAAAACCCCAACTAAGCTTATCTCTTAACCCTTTAGATTTCTCGATTTTACGATCATATTCTTCCAAAGATTCAGAAAAATTTGTGATAAATGCCCAATTCTCGTGATGCCTATCAGAATTGCCTATTATAGCATCAAGAAACACCATCTCGATAATTTTTTTATAAGAAGTCGATTTCAATCCGTAAAAATCAAGAGCATTAATAATGAATTCGAATGTATACTGGTACTCATCTGTTTTTGGATTGTAGTTTGGTGAAAAACCTCTTAGATAATCAATCCCCTCAGCTAACTTGTTTTTGTCATTGGATATCATACTTTTTGATAAACATCCTATTTTTTGCTCATCATTTTTGTCATATCCAATATTATAATCTAGAACATGAAAGCCTAACATTTGTCCAATTTTTGAAGAAGCAATCTCTGACCAGAATTCATTTGGATACTTAAAGCTCCCATCTTTTAACTTTTTAGAGCCCTTAAAAAAATATTGAACTTCTTCAGTTGGGTGAATGTAGATTTTTTTGCTTCTGGTACCACCAGTGTTTGAATAGGCAATTTTCTCCCAATTAGAGATATCTGTGAAGATAGGATGTTCCATTTAATATGGCACTTATTTTTAGCATACAATAATATTGGAATTATCTGTTCTAGATACCTTTTGTATATCAATTGTTTTTTTAACCTTTAATTCGTTGGTTTGGTGATAATATCATTATAGGGAAAACTGTTTGCGACGACTGATAGATAGAGCCTGTTTTTATTTAATCCGGTGATTTTTTATAAAATGGAATAATGGAGGTGGGAAATTAATAAGAGATAAATCCTCGACAATAATTCATACTGTTGCTCTAAGATTCTCCAGAAATGCAGATTTGTTGTTTTTTTAAAAATCGAACTTTAATTTATGTGCTAGCGTTAGTTTATTTAAAAAGTTATGAGTGTAAAAATGTATAGCAGAGTAAGGGTTCTAAATCCACCTAGTGAAAGAATTGGAACCGTGGTTGGTGTTTTTGATGAGGATTATTATATCAATAACAAAGGTGATAATGTTTTGTATGCCTCAAGAGGCGAGTTGAAAGTTCATTTTGATGGGGCACCTGAAGGTGATTTTGTTCCATATGCAGAGTCAATGATAGAATTAGTTGATGATCAGTAATGATTTTTTTTATCCTCGATGCTAGTGTAAATTAATTTCTGGTAATGCCATAATCACGACTGGGTAACCCTATGCTAATTGTTATACGCTTTATATTTTTAAATTCAATTTCAGTTTTTCCCTTTCTAGTTCGAATTCATCCCAAGTTAAGTGACTAAACGAAATCATATCGTCAATTACTGATTTTGTATATGATTGTAGTTCTTCAAATAGTTTTTTTTGATTCTCTTTAATTGGTATAAGATCTTCTATTCTTTTTCCAAGATGAATGATAGATGTCCGCACTCCTAATATTCGGTCTTTTGATCCATCATTTTTTTTCAAGCCTGCAGTCAATTCTTCAAACCTCTGCATTAATTTATGATAGTTGGTCTTGTTTGATGTAGCATGAAGACCAATTTTACCTTTTACTATTTGAAACTTTTCGTATTCATAGGGGTTTGCCATGTGCTCAAATAATGTCATTATCATACTAAATTTCATTGTTAAGTCATCAGTCTCCAATATGGTGCTATTTAATCTAAGTGCATGCTTAGCGATATTTCCTGTTTCGTTAATCTCGAAATTAAGCATGGGGTTAATCTCTATAAAGTCATTATGTATAAGGTCAATACCTAAACTTTTAATAAATGTTTTGACTTCAACTTCCCTAGCCTGAATATGGGCTACATTTTGTTTTGGAAAATATATCATCGCCGTTGAGTATTTTTCAGCCCAAAGGCCAGTATTTGCTACCATATACTCAGGGTGAAAATATTCTCCATGATAATACTTGACTAAATCCATTATCAAATCTGTCTCTTGTGATAGTTTTTTTATTAAACCTTCATCTTGTGTCTGATCCATCGAATTGTAAGAATCATGGTCTATTAATTTAGTTGTAAATACTATAATAGGATGGGACCTATAGGTATCTACAGAAACTTGTGTAAGTGACGTTACATGATCTCGAAGTGGATTTTTTGATGCCTTAATATTAATCGTGTTAAATGGAAATTCATCATTTGGATATATACTATATTTTCCTGCATGAATTATATTCTCGCAACGTAATCGAGAAATTGGCATAATTATTATTTGATAATCTAGGATGTCTTTCTGAAAATTAAATTCTTCACCTCTGGAATACTCTTTAATAACCATCCATCGGAAATTCACTTTAAAATCATTAAATATTTCTTTTTCAGGTTTTGTTTCATGTTTAAAGCATAATCCATCTCCTTCAGGAAAGCAGCTTATATAGTATCCCATTGTTTCCATTGCCTTTATGGCTTTTTCGAGTTCGTATTTGGGATATAGATATGGAGGCATCCAAATTAGGTTTCCATAATGAGTTTCGGTTGCATTTTTTATTACAGCTCTCATTTATTTTCGATTTGTTATCATGCAATGATGAATGGGAATTAAAAAAGGGCTTTTGAATTCAACAATACTACTACAATTTTCAAAAGGAATTAGATGTATTGTGTTTTCTGTGTTTCACTTAATATATGCTGGCTGGTAATCCTAGTTCCTTCATTGAAGGATTAGATAAATGGTGAATTTTCTCACATATTTGGCATAGTATGGTAGATGAGTTCGTGCCTAATTCTTATACTAGATGTTTTTTTAGTTGTTTCTCTCGCGTTCCCATAATGCCATACAACAATTAGATGTCAGCAATGAATGTTGTTTGCCTTAAAGTAAATGCACTCTTTTGCACTTAATAGACCATTGTTCATAAATACCTCAAGGTTGCAATCATTAGAAACCGGAATTGTATCATAATGTAGATTTTTTTTATAACATCACCTCTTAGACTGCAGAAATCGAGTTTTCAACTTTTAATATTATCTCACTTGGATTTATTTCTAATCCTTTGGCCAGCATAAATAATACTTCAATTGAAGGCACTCTTTTGGCATTTTCAATGCGCCAGATATAAGTGCGATCAAGCCCTGCAAGAAATCCCAACTTCTCCTGAGAAAGTCCTCTTTCCATTCTTAGGTCTCTTATCACATTGGCAAATTGATCTTTAAGCATTATCCCTTTAGAAAGGAATAAAAGTATGCCAGTTGGCAACTTATCACCACTGCCAATTGGCAACAGTTGTTTATATTTAAATCAAAAAGAAATTATGACTATTGAGGAACTAAAGAGCAATGAGGAATTGATGTCTTACGTGAGAGGAAAGTGTATTGCTTTTTCAGATTTTAATAGAGCCCTAGCCAGTGCAATAATAGAAGAAAAGAAGACTTATGACCTATCAAGTATAAACGTTCGAATCACTCATTATAACTTTCTAATGAATCATTTTATATCTCAATATGTGCCAAAAGAGCAGGTTTTTGACATAGCTGGGAAGCTGGAAGAATATATGGATGAAAAACTTGATGCAGAATTTGAGGTAATGAAAAGGCAGCAAAGCGAAGGGTAGATCTGTATATATAAATTAAACCTCTATAACCTTATCCCCTCTAAAACTATCTGGGTTATCTCTAAAAACATAGCCTAACATATTAGACACAAATTGAGTGTTTCCAAGTTTGCTATCTCGATTGTAATGATTGTGCCCATAGATCCAAAAGTCCACATCCCATTTCTGTATTTGATCATCCAACTTTGCAGTATAGTAGTCCTTCATTGCTATCCCTCGTTCATTGAAGCCTTTTGGGAAGGCGTCTGCAGCCCAACATGGTACAAAGTGACTAGCAACAACTCTAGGTTTGGTTTTAGGCTTTGAGAGCTCTTGGTTGAGCCATTTGACTGCCTCGACATGCAAGTGATTGTGATGGGCTATGGTATAATCCTCTGACCCATATTTACAGTTTTTAAAATCGCTTATCATACTTTCAACCAAAGGTTCTGCTTTTGACCAAAGTGTTGAAAAGAACACTTCAAAATGATCTAATTCAATTCTCTGATGATTGAGATATTTCACATTTGAATACAGCTCTAGATCTAAGTCAAAAGCAGTGGATAGGTCACCAAAATGATAGAATTCGTGGTTGCCTGGAACAATGTATGTTTGCTCCCAGTGATCAGATACGTATTTCAAAAAGTCATAATGATCATCTGAATGATGATTTAAAATTTTAATATCACCAGCTAGAATCAAAATCGGAGCAACTGGTTTGATGGGATAGAGGTTTAGAAAAGCTCGGTTTTCTTCAAACTCGGTGTGTAGATCAGAGGCAATTTGAATTTTCATATCTCAATGGTTTTAGCAAAGTCAAATCCTTGATGCTCAAGATGGGATACATAGCCAAACTGATTGGATCTAAATTTGACCCCCAAGGTATCAACATTCTTGTCCCAGTGGTTGTGACCATAGATCCAGTAGTCTATATCCCACCCATCGATTCTTTCAGACAGTTCCGCTGTAAAGTATCTTTTAATGATAGGACCTAGGAGTGGATCGGAACTCTTTGGATAGCCATCAGTTTGTGTACAGGGAACAAAATGAGATACCACCACTCTAGGATGTGTTTTTTCCTTATTCAGCTCAGTACTGAGCCATTTCACAGCCTTTTGATGAAGCTCATCATGATGCTTATAAGTATAGCGCTCACCAGCATAATTGCAATTGCGAAAATCAGGAATGTAATTTTTGATTATTTGATTTCTAACCAATGACCAAAGTGTGGTAAAGTAAAAATCGACTCCTTCGATATGAATTTTTTTATGATTGAGGTATCGGACATTGGGATAGATCTTCAGATCAATATCAAATGCCCGAGAGACGTCTTCGTTTGAATACCATTCATGATTTCCAGGGATTATATATACCTGCTTCCAATTTTCTGATAGCCATTTAAAATAGCTGTCTCGCGTTACTTGCCGGTTAACTATGTTATCTATATCCCCTGCTAATATCAAGTATGGAGCGACTGGTTTTAGGTTTTGAACCTCGGTCAAATAGTAATAATTATTTTCAAACTCTAAGTGAAGGTCACTGGCGTACTGAAATTTCATAAGCAATATTGTTGGTAATTATTTTTCCCCAATTGCCCATGGCAATTGGCTGTATCCTAAAGTTACATTCCTAGATCTCTTTTTCTTCTATTTCCTGTGATTTCATCTTCTTCCAATTCAGCCTCATAGCTTTGTTGCTTCAAGTGATTACTCAATTGGTTCACGGATTTAGTAAGTCCAATATTTGGCTTGTTGAAGGTCTTTTTGTGTTGCTGTTTTTCAATGGTTAACAAATGTCTTTTGAATGCTACATTCATGGTTTGAAATAAAGGTTTGAGTTGATATTTCTTTCCAAGTTTAGATGATTTGAAAACTTTACCGTCCATTTCAAAAGATAAACCATAGACATTGCCGTTTTTATGTTTATGTCTAACAACCTTGATCCCTTGTTTTCTTAATTGATCAAAAACTGAGGAAACGAATGTTTCAAGTTTTTTACCAGACCCCTGTTTGATACTTGCATGGATGGCGTCTTTAATTTTAGTTTTAATGAGCTTTTGTCCTCTTCTCTCAGCGTGTATTTCTTGAGCGGTTTTTTGGTTGTTAGTTTTATCTTTCTTTTCGAATTTGACTTCACCTAAAGAATATAGTCTCTCTATTCTGCGGACAGACTCCATTGCTCTTGTGTATGATTTGGAATCTGAAATAGTATTACCATCATAATCGACTCTTGAAGCACAAATATGAATGTGTTCATACTCCTTGTCAAAGTGCCGAATGATTGAATATGGAGCGTTTGAAAACCCCATGTCACTCATGAATATATCAGCACATTCTCTCCATTGCTGACTGGTTAGACTTTCATCTATTGGCAGGCTTAGACTACCATGAAAGACCTTGTTTTTAAGCCTTTTGTTTTGATCAGAGACACATTTAAAAGCTTCTATTTGGTCTTCGACTTCAATGTCGCCCATATTGTCACCAAGGTTTTTATATTCTCTTTCATGAACTAAATATTTCATTAGCTTAGTGAAATTAGTTCCGACTTTAACCTTGGCTATCATTTGATTTGTTGATTGATTCGATCCAGTTGATCTTTTAGTTCCCGTAATTCTTTTATTCGAGCTATTGCTGCAAATCTGGCGGTATTGCTGCCTGAGTTTAAAGCCTTACTTATTTGGTTCAGATTATTTCCTATTCTGTATAAGTCAGATTTTATTCCCTTCATGATTGGGTAAGAGATATGGCTAGGTTTTGATCTTTTAATCCCTATCAAGATCAAATCTAGAAGTCCTATTTTATGCAAGTCACAATATTTTCTTATCTCCTTAGCATCAATGTCAGAGCATCGAAAAGTCAGCACTTTTGATCTTAGTTTTTCTTTGTTGATTCTAGGTCTTGCCATTTTACTTTTTCAAACGGAGTGTAGAAAAAGCGAGCGTAATTGTAATTCGAAACATAGTTTTGTATTACAATTACATTGCTCGCTCTCCTCATCAAATCGGTCAAGGGACCTTTTTGAAGAGGAGTTAAAAACATTTTTGTTGTTTACTTTTTGCGACCTTTGGACTGCTCTTGCTTCTTGATAAATTCCGGTCGTTCTATTAATTCTGAATCATATTGCTGAACAAAAACTTCAATTGCCTTTTCAATAATTTGACTGTAGCTGGAATCCTCATTCTTGCAGTTTTCTGTCCAGGTCAAATTTTTGATTGTTTCGATTGTCTCCAAATTCAAATTTCTAATCAGAAAGTTCTTTCTTATACAAGGAGTAGATAATGGCTTTCTTTCTATTGCATCAAATCTATTTTCAATAGCCTTCTTTGGAGCTGTTGAAAATAAGTCAACATCAACAGTTTTACTTTGGGGCCTTTTAGCCTGTGCTTTAAACTTTTCTCGGCTCATTTTGAATACGGTTTAGAATTTCATTGACTAGTTCTCTATAGTCTGCCAACCCCTTAAATGGTGAACTTTTCTTTACCAGTTGAGAAGATCTTTTGATGTCATCATGAGTTGACAATTCTCTACCCATTTGCGTGGCTTCTTGGATGGTGATATTCTCGTTGATCTTAGTTTTAAATAGATCCTTATGATAGTTGGTTTCGAACCATTCTACCATGTCAGAATGTATTGCGGTATTCTTCCTGTACCTAGTTACAAAAAGGCCCAACAGTTTTAAGTCTGTATTTAGTTTAGCAGACACAATTGCATCTAAATTCTCTATTATATTATTGATACCATTAACAGAGAAGTTATGCGCCTCAGATGGGATTAGTACATAATCACTTGCCGCAAGAGCATTCTGCGTAATTATTTCCCTATTCGGAGGACAATCCATCAAAATGAAGTCCGCTTTGTCTGTCACCTGCTTTAATAGAGATTTTAGAATCAGTCTTGGATCTTCAATTTGAAAGTCTTTGTCATTTTTGATCGAGTCCATAAAATCTAGTGGGGTTAATCTAGGGTCGCCTCCTACAAGAATCAGGTTCTCATTGACCTTGTTGGCTACTATCTTCTTATGATGAAACAGACAATCAAATATATTTCGATCTTCAGCTTCAACGTCAAGTGAAATGGTGAGGTCTGCTTGAGGGTCAAGATCAACAAGAATTACTTTATAGTTGAGTCTTGAAAGTATACTCCCTATTGATCCAGTGCTCGTAGTTTTCGCTACTCCGCCTTTTTCATTGGCTATTGATATGATTATTGACATTGTTAAGTGTATTATGAATGTTAACATTGATGAAGTTGATTAACAGAGGTAATACTCTTACCTCTGTTAATAGTGATAACATTGTTATCAGAGATAGCATGTTACCCAAAATGAATAGTTCGAAAGAACCACTCATCTGCCCTTTGGTTATAGCCGTCTAAGTGCTTGTCGCAATAATTGATGTAAAAAGCTTTAACCGCCCCAAGCTCTTGAGCATTACTTCTAATTAGTTTCATACAGAATCTTTGAAGAACTTCTTTATCATAAAATCGCTTCTTTGATAAGTCAAGAGGGTCAGATGGAGATGCTTTTTTGTGAGTGTAGAGTAACTCGTGAGGATCAAGCCCTTTTGCTTTAATCTTGTAGAATGATTTTAGAAATTCATCGATTGGTGGTCTATAAGGTGCTTCATTCCACTCAAAACAGTCTTGATACAGTGTGAATGCAAGCTTATAGTTTCTTTTAACATTATCTTTCCAATAATACTCTATTTTCTCAGCATCATGACATCTATCATTTGATTCATCTAGATAGCCTGCTTTGTACATTCTCAGAATCCAGTTTTGTAGTAGAATTTGTTTGTCCTTTACTTCAGGCATACCAACTCTCTTGCTGTAACCAAGGAACCGATACCCATTCACAAGGTATATTTCTTGTCGATATGTGCTTTCAACTGAATCCCAAGCTCTTTCTTTATATAATTTGCTCATTGTCCTAACGTTTAGTACGATTTGTAAACTTTTTGTGAAAACTTTTGAAACGCATTTTTCTTAACTGCTGAGTGAACGATAAACGGAAAACGTTTACTTGGAGGTAAAAAAAATGGACATAGGTATCCTATGTCATTTTATTGCATATGACGTTTTTGTGTATAAAAAAAACGGATTAATCCTATGAAATTAAGAATTGTTCGGGGGTGCTTAATATGTGTGTGTCATTTGGCTTATTTTGATTATAGGAATAAACCTAGTACATTCGAATGTGAGGCTTCAATTCACAGAATACACTAGACCGGGACTTTCCCGGTTTTTTATTTTCTACTTGGTTGTAGAAGCGTTGGGTTTTGTTGCAGGACTTTTTTTAGCTGTGATTTGTAGTACCAGACCTTGTTACTTCCAGGTATTTGTTCCACTGGAACCTTTTTTTTCTTTTTCCATGAAATAAGAGTAACCTGTGAGATTCCTAAATATTCTGCGGCCTCCTTTTGGTTCATTCTTTCTTCTGAACTTGGAGATGTATAATTCCTTTCTTCATTTGCCTCTAAAAGAGTCTCAAGGATTATATTTTTTAACTCTTTTCTTGAAAGGCTTAACAATATCGTCTTCTCCATTGATATTTATTTAAATCTGCTTTAATGACACAAATGAGAATAGTAATTACCGATATTTGATCATACCCCAAAAAATGGGACAGTGGGTTTAGTTCAGAAATGACGATTAAATTTACTGATATGACACGCAAGAAGTACACATCAAAATTCAAGACGAAGGTGGTATTAGAGGCCATCAAAGAGCAATCAAGTGTAGCAGAACTAGCACAGAAATATGAACTAGCCCCTCAGCAAATCAACCTCTGGAAAAGAGAGTTTTTGGCCAATGCAGAGGGTGTTTTTGAGAAAAAAGGCAAGAGCAAGAAGTCCCAAATTGAAGATGAACGTGATCAGCTGCTTAAGGTAATTGGGCAACTTAAAGTTGAGAATGATTTTTTAAACGACGCCTTGCGGTAAGACCTCTTGCTGAACGGCGATCATTGATAAGCAAGGGTCAATTGAGTATGGCAAAGCAGTGCAAACTACTTTCCCTACACCGTTCGGGAATATATTATAAGCCCAGAGGAGAATCTGAATTGAACTTAAAACTCATGCGTATGATGGACGAGCATTATCTCCACCATTCTTTTAAGGGGGCACGCAGCATGCATACCTGGCTGACCAAAGACAAGGGACTGCAGGTGAGCAAAAATCGGGTTGAACGACTCTACTATCGGGTGATGGGGCTTAGAGCTACCCAGCCTGGAAAACATACTTCCAGACGGCACAAGGCTCATAAAGTGTACCCTTATCTGCTTCGTAATCTGACCGTGAAACGTCCCAATCAGGTCTGGGCAATAGACATCACCTACATCCCAATGAAGAAGGGTTTTATGTATTTGATAGCCATTATTGACCTCTACAGCAGGTATGTAGTCAATTGGTCAGTATCTAACTCAATGGATGCGGACTGGTGCCTAAACTGCCTAGAAGAGGCTATAGAAACACATGGAAAGCCAGAGATCCTCAATACCGATCAAGGCTCACAGTTTACATCAGAAGTCTTCGCCAACTTCGTCTTGAGTCAAGACATCAAATTGAGTATGGACGGAAAAGGAAGGGCTATTGACAATGCCTTTATTGAGCGGTTGTGGAGAAGTGTAAAGTATGAAAAACTGTACCTCAATCCACCTAAGGACGGTATGGATCTGTACCTACTAGTGGCAGAGTACTTCAACTACTACAACATGGAAAGAAGGCATACAAGTATCGAGAATCAGAGACCGATTGATCTCTATCAAACCACCCAAAAACAGGCCGCCTAATGAGTAGATTATTTTTGGGTTTTATTGTTAATGAAAGGATTATTAAACACTATTGTAGAACTTAAAACCGAACAATCCCTGTCCTAACTATTGGGGTATGATCAATTGAAATAGGCTGTTTTTTGTTGGCGAATTAAGGTTCAGTTTGTCAATGTGTTACGAGGTTATATTGACTACTATTTTTTTTTTGATTGGCATGTGTCATATCAATTTTTTGAGCATTTTCCATTTGACTTCCTCCTTATTAAAGGTGAAATTATAGTCTACGGATTTGATATGGCCAGATTTTATTTTCTTTTCTCTATAGGAATTCATCTTAGTTATGCTTTCTCTAATGTTTCTGGACGAGAGGCCTGAGGTGTTTTGTGCAAACAATTCGTTAATCAATTTGCCAAATGACAATTGCGAGGATTGTTTGATGCTGATAATGTTATAGAATAGACAGAACATTAAAACATTCTTAAAATCCTTCACGTCATCTGAGGTCCGAAAGAAGGTCCTTTCAGGGATAATTTTGGTTTTGATTCTCAGCAATTCTATAAAATTATAACTTCTTTTCCTTAATTCCTGTACTGAATAGGTGTCTTTTCTTTTATCATCTATACTGTTGATTAACCAGGGGATATGTTTGATGTTTAAGTTTAAAATTCCATTTTGAATAAGGAACTCAATTATTAATTCTAGTTTCTTAGGTTTTTCAACATGAACACCTTTTTTAAATCGTTTTATTCGACATTCTCGGGTTGGAAATATGTCTTTCTTTTCAATTTTTTCAGCCGCTTTCTTGAGAAGTATTAATTGACTTTTGTTTTTTAATGTCATAAAGTATTGTTCAAATTTTATCCCATGTATTATCCATTTCAGATTTCTTGAATTCTTCAGCAATCTTCACGTACCGCCTAAAGTTTTCTTCTTTCTTGTGGCCGGTAATATTTCTAACCACCATCTCTTTCATTCCTAGAATCAATGAATTTGTCACGAATGTTTTCCTGGCCGTGTGACTGGTGATTAGTTGGTGTTTGGGTACAACAGTTTCGATGCGCTTACCGCCGGATTGTCTTACTACTGCAGTAGGAGAATTAATATCTGCTTCTTCGGCACAATCCTTTAGATATTTATTGAACTTCTGGACAGAAATAATAGGTAGAGGCTCGTGGATCGAACCTTCATATTTCTTCAATATTTCTAGTGCATATTTGTTAAGTGGAATTCGGTTGTTGACTTCACCAGTTTTTTGGATTGACTTTACTATGTATCCATCTCTGATGTGAGACATGTTGAGTGATCGTATGTCTGAAAATCTGAGTCCAGTAAAACAGCCAAAGCAATAGGTGTCTCTTACATGTTCTAGTTTTCTTGATTTGAAGTCATGCTTGTAAAATTTCATTAGTTCATCTACGGTTAGGTAGATTACTTCCTTTTCTATTTCTGGAGCTTTGAATTTTTTGTACTCCAAGTTGATATGATAGCCTTTGTCAAAGGACCAGGTCATAAATGCTTTTAGAGCTGCTATGATTCGTGCAAAGTAGTTGTTTGCTATTCCTTTTTCTTGATAGGCATACTTTCTGAGCGTCTCAAAGAAACTAAGATCTATATTCTCAAAAGTGATTTTGTACTTAGTCTTCTTTTCAAAATTCTCTAGAAACCTTTGTGCAGTTCGGTGGCCCTTGATTGTCCACTCAGCTTTGGTGGATCTACTTGTCTCCAGGTATTCATCAAAAACTTTAAAAAAAGACCTTTCTTCAAGTTCTATTGACCTTGGGTTCTCAAGTTTTTCTAATACGTATTGTTTGCTGAGGGTTATATTGAATTTTAGGGAAACCTTATTGATTCTATGGACAGCCTCGGTCAGGTCCTCCAATATTTCATTGTACTCTTCATAATTGTTGTACTCTCCATTTCTACTTGGCTTTCGAACTCGTTGTTTAGACGGGTTCCAATCAGCCGATTTGATCTTTATTTTTTTGACAGCTTTTCTGATTCGTTGACCATCAAATGAAAGGTCAATATATACTGGGATTTTGTCGTTTTTATCCTTCTTTTGGGTTTGAAGATAGAAGAAGTGATTTAGCATTTTGAACTAGTTGGTGTCGAAATTGGTGTCGAAAAAATTATTAAAGCTGGTTTCAGTTAATTGAAAGTGCTTCAAGGACTGATACTAGGCTAAATTTAAGACATTTCCAGCTAGTGCAAAAACACTTAAGAAGTAAGGAACTTCCGCCTCTGGCACACTAAACCCTTGTATCGCAAGATGTCAAGGGTTTTTTGTTTTTATCCCTCATTATTTCTTCTTGATTTTTCTGCTTCCTTTCAAAGCCTAATGTAGGATTTTGAACAATTCTATTAAAGTGTATAACTTACACTTAAAATGAGGTGTCCAAATCGTTTGACAATTGAGGAGGGCGGATCTCTAAGAGTATATTGTGGGTTCTACCACAAAAAAGAACTTGAAAGACATGAAAAAGCTACTATTGAATACCCTGTCGCTGGCTATTTGGCTGGTGGCCTGCGAGCAAGCTGAAAAAACCTCGCAATCTCTTCAATATTTTGATTTGGATGAAGTTGAGCTGTTGGACAGCCCATTCAAAAATGCCCAGCAGTTGGATAAAAAGTACCTGTTAGATCTGGAGGCGGATCGATTGCTGGCTCCTTTCCTACGAGAAGCTGGTCTAGAGCCTAAGGCTGAAAGCTATACCAACTGGGAGAATACGGGACTGGATGGACACATTGGCGGCCATTATTTGTCTGCTTTGGCCATGATGTATGCTTCCACTGGAGATGCCGATATCAAAGCTCGCCTGGACTACATGCTCAGTGAGTTGAAGAGATGTCAGGATGCCAATGGCAATGGATACATTGGTGGGGTTCCGGATGGAGAAAAGGCATGGGACGAAGTGGCAAGCGGAGACATCAGAGCGGGTGGATTTAGTCTCAATGATAGATGGGTACCGCTCTACAACATTCATAAAACCTATGCCGGGTTGAGAGATGCTTATTTGTTTGCTGGCAGTGAAGAAGCCAAACTTATGCTGGTTAAGTTGACCGATTGGATGATCGGAATTGTGTCTCAATTGAGTAAAGAGCAAATACAGGATATGCTGCGCAGCGAGCATGGTGGCTTGAATGAAACTTTTGCTGACGTAGCGGCTATCACTGGCGATGAAAAGTATTTGACCCTTGCCAAACAATTTTCTCATCAGGTGGTGCTCGATCCGCTTTTGAAAGGAGAGGATCATCTGACGGGTATGCATGCCAACACACAGATTCCAAAGGTGATTGGTTTTCAGCGCGTGGCAGAGATCAATGGAGATTCGAGCTGGACCAACGCGGCGGCTTATTTCTGGGACAAAGTGGTGGAGCAACGCAGTGTTGTGATCGGGGGAAATAGTGCTTACGAGCATTTTCATCCATCCGATGATTTCTCTCGCATGATGCAGGGAACACAGGGGCCTGAGACTTGCAACACCTACAATATGCTTCGCCTCAGCAAGATGCTTTACCAGGATTCTGAAGATGTGAACTATGTAGACTATTACGAGAGAGCCCTGTACAATCACATTCTTTCTTCTCAGCATCCAGAGACAGGTGGTCTGGTGTATTTTACTCAGATGAGACCGGGACATTACCGCGTTTATTCTCAACCTGAAACGAGTTTTTGGTGTTGTGTAGGTTCTGGGATTGAAAACCATGCAAAATATGGAGAGATGATATATGCCTCTAAAGGCGATGCGTTATATGTCAATTTGTTTATTCCTTCTCGACTCAACTGGGAAGAAAATGGAGTAACGATTGTTCAGGAAAACAACTTCCCAGAGGAGGCATCTACTCAGTTGACTATCGAGAAGGCGTCTACATTCACTTTGAAGCTGCGAATACCTAAATGGGTTGCGGGAGGAGATGTATCCGTATCTGTTAATGGAGAGCCTGTGGAGGGGGAAGTGATAGATTCATATTTCACTTTGTCTAGAGATTGGAGTGCTGGAGACATCATCAAGATGGAAATGCCGATGGAGCTGAATGCAGAGCAGTTGCCTGATGGTTCGAATTACTATGCCTTCACCTTTGGTCCGGTGGTTTTAGCGGCTAAAACTGGGACTGATGATATGCCTGGGCTTTTTGCGGACGATAGCCGTGGAGGACATATCGCTCAAGGTAAAATCATCCCTATGAAGGATGTGCCGGTTTTGGTAAGTGAGGCTGATCAAGTAGAGGCCAAAGTAAGCCCAGTTGAAGGAGAGGCCCTTCGATTCAAGATAGAGGGATTGCATGCCGATGGTTTCGAGTCTTTGGAATTGATGCCATTTTATGATCTGCACGAAGCGAGATACATGATTTATTTCCCTCAGGCTAATGAGAAGGAACTAGCCGAAAGAATGGCGCAAATAGAAGCAGAAGAGGAGGCAAGAAAGAAACTGGATGATCAGTCTGTGGATGTTGTATTATGTGGGCAGCAACAGCCAGAATCGGATCATTTTATTAAGAATAAGGATACCTGGATAGGTTATCTGTTCGACGAGCACTATCGTGAAGGGAGTGGTTGGTTCAGCTACAAAATGCGAAATCCATCCCGGGAAGCGAAAAAATTATACGTGAAATATTTGGATGTTGATCATAGGAGGGGAACTGAAATTTATCTCAATGATCAGAAAGTATCTGAACTGGATCTCGATGCAAAAAGCGAGGAGCAATTGAACGAGCTGATTGTCGATATTCCAGCTGATTTACAAAAAGAGAGCACTTTGCAACTTAAGATTCAAAGCAAGGAGAAACTATGGATGACCAAGATCGTTGAGGTGAGACTGCTGAAATGATTAGGAGAATTCAATGTAATGAAAGCGCCAATGGGGAGTTATCCATTGGCGTTTTTTTATCTCTTATTTTGGCGAGCATTGCAGCTATATTCTATAGCTAATCTGACTTCAACGAATGAGAAATACACTATCTGAACAAAGGACTATAAAGCCAGAATCCACAGGCTCAGAAAACCCAAAGAGCAAGGAAGAAATTGTGCTGTCCAACAGTCTATTATTAGGTTCGTCTTCCGTCTACAAAGAAGCTGAAAGAGCTCTCCATGGGAACCAGTTTCCGGACAAATATGTGTTTGTTGCCATAGGCGCTGCGATTGCTTTGTTTGGTATTGCGATAGCTATTGCCATTCAGTTTGTCTGATAAAGGAAGGCTGAGGTCAAGTTGAGGAACTATCCCTATAGATTTCTAATCTAATGCCTATGAAATTTTACTTAGATACGTATCTAAGTAAAATCTTATCACTATGTTTTTGTCAGGAGATACGTATCTAAAGAGATTTTTATAGTTATGTTTTTTGTTTTAGATACGTGTCTAAACTAGAAAGTGTAAGTATGAAATGGTTATCTGCTGCTTATTTGTTTTGCAATGCTAATTGGAGCTGCTCTTGTGCCTCGCTTAGATCAAATACTCGATTTGGGGAATAATTGTCGATGCAATACTGGAGTGCTTTTGATCCTGCGCTAGTTTCTATTCCGCTCTCAGTGGCTATTTTTCCCAGCATATAATTGAGACCAAGCGATTGACCTGGATGATCTTTCATCAACTGCTTGATATATCGGATGGACCTTCGGAAGAGACTGTCCAGCAACATACCCGATTCTAAACGAGGCGTAGCATCACTACTCCCGGAGGCCACATAATAATAGGAGGGATTCGGTAGACTATCCAATTGAGCAAATGACTGAGCTTGACCACCAAAGAGGTTTTGACTGATGGCCATGAAGCCTCTGAAAAATTGGTGAGAAACTTAGAAATACTGCAAGGATCAAAAAGAGTAATGGTTTAGTTTTCATGGTTTAGGGGTGTTGTTTTCATCCTTGAGACGTTCTACCATCAGGGAGGAGAAATATTGCACACCCATGCGAATGCATTCTTCGTCTACTCGAAAATTGGGGCTGTGTGGCATGGCAATGATGCCTTTTTCAAAATTGGAGCCGCCCATTAGGAAGTAGGTGCCAGGTACCTCACGCTGCATGTAAGCAAAATCATCTCCTCGGTTGTCAGGGATCACACCATATAGTGGAATGGCACTCATGGGTCCATAGATATTGGCAATAGATTGGATGGCTTGTCTTGTCAGTGCGGGATGGTTATCAATATTGCCCCGGTCGTTGGATATAGATATTTGTTCAGAACCATAGGAGATGTCTATCAACTGATCCGCAAAGGGTGAATCAGAGATCAATCTCTGTAGTTGAGAGGGGAGAGGCTGGATCAGTTCGCTGTTACTGGCACTCACGATTTCACTTATGATCAACTTTCCCTCTTTTTCTTTAACATTAAATTGTTTTTCTGTCGTGATGAAATTTTTGAAAATCGTATTGGGATTGCCTATCCCTATGTTGGGATCCATCAGGTTTCGGATGTCCCAAAATTTGCTGTCGGGTTCTATATTTTGGATTCCACTGATTAGCTCTTTTGTGTAAGCGATGATCTCTTCATTTTCATCACTGGATTTAAAAGTCACATTGATTTGTTTGTAATCGGCATAGAGGTAGTTGGGTTTAGAAGCAATGGTTCCGGTTGGCATAGGGGATATATGTGCTGCATAGCATTCTTCTGGTGAGATCAGGTCCATCAGGCCATCTTTGAGCATGGCTTTGGCTCCCATAAAGTTCTCTTCCGAAGGTTGAAAGATAAAATAGATACTGCCGTTGATCTGCTCTTTTTGGCTGGTGAGTACTTGAGCCATCCCCAGGGCGATGGTGGTGTGCACATCGTGCCCGCACTGATGACTTACACCTTCATTGACAGAGGCGAAATCCAGGTTGTTATTTTCCTGAATAGGCAGTGCATCTATGTCTGCACGCCAGGCAATTTTCTTTCCAGGGTTGGCTCCTTTGAGGATACCAACGACTCCATGTCCACCAATGCCCGAATGCACCTCTAGTCCCAGATCAAGCAAATATTGCTCGATGTATGCGGAAGTTTCTTTTTCCTTGGTGCTCAATTCGGGGTGGCGATGCAGATGGTGTCTTACCGCTACCAGGCTATCGAAGATCGCGTTCGTTTGTATCTGAATCGCATCATGAATGCCTCTGGTTGCATGGGTTTGACTTTTACTAATTGTTCCCATCAATAGAAAGCAGACTACAGCGCTCCATTTTATCAGGGCGATTGGATGTTTTAGGTTTCTGTAATTCTTCATGAGACAAAAATGAAAGGGTTGGGTTAATTGTACCTGACACATATGTGACAAAGCTATCGCTGCGTGAGATTTTTTCTGATTCGACTGAGCGATTGCCTTTCTATGCCTAAAAAGGAAGAGAGGTGTGTCAGGCTGACCCGGTTCATCAGATCGGGATGATCCTTTAGGAATTGCAGGTATCTTTCTTCTGCAGTATTGAACAGAAAGCCTTCGACACGGTCGCTGAGGATAGTCAGTACTTTTTCAGCAATCAATCGACCATTCCTCTCACTGTTTTTGAACTTATCGTAGCACTCTTGGATGATAGAGTAAGGCAAATTGATGATCAACGTGGGCTCGAGACACTGCAGATTTTGATTGCTGGGGATTTGTCTGATAAAGGCCGGGTAGTCTGTCACAAACTCATTTTCTTTTACAAATCCGGTAGTGATCTCATTGGCTTTTTCATTGACATAATATCTCCTAAGAAGACCAAAACTCACAAATCCCATCTGGGTTTGGGTTTCTCCTCGTTGAAGATAGAACTCTCCTTTTTTTAATTCCTGAAAACTAAGATGTGGTCGAATGTAATCGAGCTCTTCCTGACTAGAATGGCTGTATTGCTTTAGGTAATCTTCTAAGTACTCTTCTTGTTGCTGTGTCATGGGTTAAGGTGGATAGCTGTACTGGCGAACTATCAATTATTAAACACTAAAGATATTAAGAATTCAAATTTCAGTTGATCTCATTTCTGACAATCTCCGTGTTCGATAACGGTACTTGTTTTATATTGCAATGCAATTAGAAATACACGATTATGAAAATAGTAGGAATAGGAAAAAACTATGTGAATGACGCTTCAGAGATGCCTAAGGAAAAGGGTATGCCTGTCATATTCACTAAGCCAGAATCTTCGTTGCTCCCTAGTGGGGAGACTTTGCATTTGCCTAAAGTGTCGGACAATGTATGGTATGAAATAGAACTGGCTTTTCGTATAGGTAAAACATGCAAGGATGTCAAAAAGGAAGATGCGATTGAATACATCGATGGTATCACGCTGGCCAATGATTTGACTGCTAAAGATGTATTGGCGGCAAGTCGGGAGGGAAAGGGTCCATGGGCACTGGCTAAGGGCTTTGATGGAGCTACTCCTATTGCTGACTTCAAATCGTTAGATGGCTTTCCAGACATATCCAATATCAATTTTAGCCTGGAGGTCAATGGGGAGGAGAGACAAAAGGGGAATTCTTCTTTGATGATCTATTCGCTTGGCGAAGTGATAGAAGTGGTTTCTTCATTTATGACTTTGGAGCCAGGTGATATTATTCTGTCAGGTACACCTGCAAGTGGTGTCGCTAAAATCGAATCAGGAGATGTAATGGTTGGATACCTGGAAGGGCAAAAAGTTTTGGAGACCCCAGCAAAGTAATTAATTCGAAAACTGAAAAGAATTGAGGGCCATTGAGAACTAACTCAATGGCTTTTGTGTTTCTACATACATGTTGAAGCATGTAAATCAGGCTTCTACTGCTGAAATTGTGGGTATTAGTGGATTGAATCTATGACTTGATTGGTTTCTTGTCTTGGACGAAGCGTTTAACTTTGACTCATCATTGTATTTAGATGACAAAAGGACCTTACCTGATTTAAGCTATCATAATTGAATATTAACATGGAATCCATGTAACTTTGTATTTTGAAACAGAGCAATGAGTGATCCTATCAAGCATGAATGTGGCATAGCCCACATTCGACTAAGAAAACCTCTCCAATTTTACATCGACAAGTATGGTACGCCCCTTTATGGCGCCAACAAGCTCCTTCTGCTGATGAAAAAGATGCAGAACCGTGGGCAAGATGGTGCGGGTATCGCCAACATTAAGTTGGGGCTAGAGCCTGGCTACCGATATATCAGTCGCTACCGATCCATTGATCCCAATCCCCTCAATAAGATTTTTGAGAAAGTAGGGAAGAAATTCGGTAAGGCTCGAAAAGAGGGGAGTGAAGAAGAGTATCACTCCGAGGACTGGTTGAAAAGAAATTACGGTTTCACAGGCGAAGTATGGTTGGGTCACCTTCGATATGGTACACATGGAAAGAATGGCTTAGAAAGCTGCCATCCATTCCTAAGACAAAACAACTGGCGCAGTAGAAACCTGGTCGTAGCGGGTAACTTCAACATGACCAACGTAGACGAGCTTTTCGATATTCTCGTCAATTTGGGTCAGAATCCAAAAGAAAAGACAGATACCGTGACGGTGATGGAGAAGATCGGTCACTTCCTTGATGAAGAGAACCAAATTCTGTTCGATCACTTCAAAGATCAATACAATAACCTGGAGATTACTCAAAAGATCGAAGATGAGCTACAGGTAATCAATATTCTGAAAAAATCCTTCAAGGATTTCGATGGGGGATATGCGATGTGCGGGATCATGGGGCATGGTGCCTCGTTTGTCGCGCGCGACCC
The DNA here is from genome assembly GCF_025833875.1 of Reichenbachiella ulvae. Taxonomy (NCBI): domain Bacteria; kingdom Pseudomonadati; phylum Bacteroidota; class Cytophagia; order Cytophagales; family Reichenbachiellaceae; genus Reichenbachiella; species Reichenbachiella ulvae. The sequence continues at coordinate 5,108,644 of NZ_JAOYOD010000001.1, forward strand.
AGCAGGGATTCGTCCGGCCTACTATTATGCGGATGATGAAGTAGTGATAGTCGCTTCGGAAAAGCCAGCGATTAAAACTGCGATCAACTGTAACTACAATGATATACAGGAGATCAAGCCTGGTCATGCTTTGATCATTGAGAAGGATGGGGAGTTTTCTGAGAAGCAGTTTGTCGAAAAGCTTCTTCCAAAGAAGTCCTGTACTTTTGAGAGGATTTATTTTTCGCGAAGTTCAGATCCGGATATTTATAGAGAAAGGAAGAAATTAGGAGAGCTGTTAGTACCTAAGGTGTTGAAGGCAGTCAATTTCGATCTAAAGAATACCATATTCTCCTACATTCCTAATTCAGCTGAGACTTCTTATCTCGGTCTGATGAATGGGATCGATGAATATCTGATCAAGAAAAGAAAAGAAATTATCCTGGAAGGAAAGCCTAGTACAGATGATTTGGATGATCTGTTGTCTTTCCGTCCAAGAGTAGAAAAACTAGTGATAAAGGATGCTAAGTTGAGGACTTTCATCACTGGAGATTCAGAGAGAAATGACCTGGTTGCCAATGTCTATGATACCACCTACGAGGTAGTAAACAAGGGCAAGGATAATCTGGTAATCATCGATGACTCGATCGTGCGAGGAACAACTCTGGAAAAAAGTATTTTGACTTTGCTGGATAAACTAGATCCTAAGAAAGTGGTGATTGTTTCATCCGCTCCTCAGATTAGATACCCTGATTGCTATGGTATCGATATGAGTAGAATGAAGGATTTTGTGGCATTCCGTGCGGTACTTGCATTGCTGGAGGAGACAGGGCAGTCCTATTTGCTGGACGAAGCATTGGCCAATTGCGAGCGAGATGGGCACAAAATAGGAGCGCCTAACTATGTACAGGCTTTGTATGATCCATTTACGCAAGAGGAGATATCTGCAAAAGTCACGGAGATTGTGAAGCCTAAAGGGATGAAGGCAGATCTGGAAGTTTTGTTCCAAACGGTTGATAATCTGCATGTAGCATGTCCCAATCATGAAGGTGACTGGTACTTCACAGGTAACTATCCTACTCCTGGAGGTAACAAGGTGGTAAACAAAGCCTTTATGAATTTCATGAAAGGAGTGACTGTAAGGGCCTACTAATAAGAATAGAAATTAAAGAAAGAAAGCCGCTGGATCATTGATTCAGCGGCTTTCTTTTTCTCTTTTGAGAAGAGCATAAAAAAACCTCAAGGCACTACCCTCGAGGTTTTCGTAATCAATTATAAAAAGTTGTCTTTATTCGCTTATTGAGCTGGCTCTACTGTGAATACATAGCTACCGTCTACTACGTTCGTTCTAGCATTACTTGATCCAGATACGGCAAATGAGATTTCTCCGATTCTGTCGTTAGCATCTACTTCGATCGCCATTTCTACTCCATCGCTTTCTCTTACGAAAACAATTGAAGGCAAAGCAGCTGTTTTGATACTGTAAGAATCCTGCGCAGGCCAAACTACATCAAATGCAGTATCAGTAGGTCCACCGGTAGTAGTAAAGCTACCACCTGTAGCTGAAGAACCAGTTACCGTAATTGTGAAATCCGCCCAGTCATCAGCTGTACTAGATGATCCAGATGGAACTGTGATTGGAGCTATGGCATTGTAAGTTCCATTGAGGAGGGAGTAATCGAGTTCCTTTTCTCCATTTCCACCACCATCGTCGCTTCCGCAACTAGATAATACAGTTAGTCCTATGAATAGGGCTGCTGTTAAAAAATTAAAATACTTCTTCATGTTGTTGTTGTTGATTAAAAATTAGAAATAATTATTTGATCAGTACCAAAAATATATTTTTTTCCCTTCTCTACCTAATATTTTTTAGTGAGAAGTGAAGATCAATTTTGGAACGTTAACCGAGTCGAATTATTTCCTTGCAGAATTGGTATTCTTCTTCTTGATTGGAGGCAATGATCACCAATGGGGCCTTTGGTAGGTTCTCTATTTGCTCGTGGTACCAGTCGTATCCTCTTCGATCCAGGTTAGAACATGGTTCGTCTAGTAGTATTAGAGACGCCTCTGTGTAGAAACAAAGACCCAGCTTGAGACGTTGCTTCATGCCACTTGAGAAATTCTTGATGTGTTTGTTTTCATTTCCTTCCAGATACATCTTTTGGATCAGATCTTCAGATGAAAGTTGGTTTCTGGATTTTTTGAATTTGAAATGAAAAGTGACCATTTCAAGAAGGGTAAAATCTTCTATTAGTTCCAGATAAGGACTGGCAAATGCAATGTGATGAAGGAGTTGGTCTGCTGCAATGGTATTCTCATCGAGCTTGTATGCTATTTCCCCTTTAGAAGGGAGAACCATGCCTCCTATGGTTTTGAGTAGGGTTGATTTGCCGCTACCGTTGTTGCCGGTGAGTGCAATTCTCTCACCGGAGCAAAAATGATAGTTGAGGTCTTTAAAGATCCATTCTTTGTTGGCGTATCGCTTGCCGATATTTTGGAGGATGACGTCCATCAAAGAATGGAGTCGCGATTATTGATCTTTGCGAACGATGCTGGCAGTCATGCTTCCTTCAGAAGCCAATTTACCATTCACATGAGCCGTTCCTTTCATTTTGGCGATACCTCTTTTAATAGGCTGAAGCAACTCACATTTGATGTCCAATGTGTCTCCTGGAAGTACCATCTTTCTGAATTTGAATCCTTCTACACCTAAGAAGTAGGTCCAGTAGTTTTCTGGATCTGGCACAGAGTTCAATACCAAAATACCACCGATTTGAGCCATCGCTTCGATCTGAAGTACACCGGGCATTACTGGGTTCTCAGGAAAGTGTCCCTGAAAGAAAGGTTCATTAAAGGTCACATTTTTGATTCCCGCCACATGAACGTCATCCAAGTGATAGATCTTGTCAATTAACAAAAAGGGATACCTGTGAGGTAATATCTTTGTGATACCATTGATGTCATATACTGGTGGTAAACTTGGGTCGTATGCTGGTACGGTAGATGTTTCCTTCTCCATTCTCTGAATAAATTTTATACTTAGGTTGTAAGATTCTAAGTCGGCAAATTTAGCCTTTTTTGATAAAGCGCATGAATATGAGATTAAAAAATGACCAATTGGCCTAACTGAAATTATCAGAGGGAGCCCAACAGAAGTAGTGTTTCGTCACAATTTTACTCATCGCCTTGATATTAGGTAGGTCAGTGGCGATCTCAATGTCTTCTAATTGTTCCTTTTTGTTCAGGATTTTGATCTTTTGATCACTATTGATGTATGCCGAGTTGCTGATTTTGCCAGAGGACAAAAAGAAACTCATTTCTTCGTCGCTCATGCCTGTTTTGTTTTGTGTTTCAGTCTTTACTTTGTGAATGAATTCATCTTCTGGCTTTTCATTGTCCAGGATGATCTTGAAGATTTTTCTGTCCAGCAATTGCTTGCTAAGATGAGAAAGTGCAAAATCTTTATGATCTCTCCAAAATTTCATCGATCCCCATATGTCACTATCATCTAATAGGGCAAACAGTTCCAATAGTTCAGGATCTTCATTGAAGTCATTTCTCACGATGTTTCTTTCGAGAAAAAACTGAAGTGCTGGCGTTGCTATGACTTTTTCTCCCTGCTGTGTCAGGTATTTGGCTCTGCGGATCAGTTGGATCAGCATCTCTTCTGCACTGACAGCTGTCTTGTGCAAGTATACCTGCCAGTACATCAGTCTTCGGGCACTTAGGAAATTCTCGATGCTATAGATACCCTTTTCTTCTACCACTATTTCATCGTTTCGCACGTTCACCATGTTGATGATGCGTTCGGAACCAATGCTGCCTTCCGATACACCAGTGAAGAAACTGTCACGTTTCAGATAGTCCAGTCTATCAATGTCCAATTGACTGGAGACCAACTGGTGGAAGAACTTGCGCGGGTAGCGTCCAGAAAATATTTCTAACCCCAACTGCAATGCGCCGTTGAACTGTTGGTTGAGACGATCAAAAAACAACAAAGAAATCTCCTCGTGTTTGACTCCATCCATCAGATTAAACTCCAGGGTATGAGAAAAGGGACCATGCCCAATGTCATGCAGTAGGATGGCGATCAAACACCCTTCCATTTCTTTTTCCGAAATCTCCACGCCTTTGGTGCGAAGATTGTGGAGGGTCTGCTGCATCAGATACATCGAGCCGATGGCATGATGAAACCGTGTATGCAGCGCACCAGGGTATACCAAGTTGGTCAATCCCAGTTGTTTGATGCGTCGCAATCGCTGAAAGTAAGCGTGCTCAATGATCTCAAAAATTAGGTCATTAGGAATGGTAATGAAACCGTAAACCGGATCGTTGATGATTTTGTTTTTATTGGTAGTCAAAATGCTCTGGGATTAATAGGTAGAGTGACGCTATTTTTCTTATTTTGAATTTCTTAACTCTAGACTGAATAGTCGATCAAAAGTAAATAAATATTATGCGTAATTATAAAATATTGTGGGCCGATGACGAAATCGATTTATTGAAACCGCATATTATTTTTCTTAACAACAAAGGCTATGAAGTAACTCCTGTCAATAGTGGTTCGGATGCGCTTGACACTTTGTCAAATGATACATTTGATATTGTGTTTTTGGATGAAAACATGCCGGGGTTGACGGGGCTGGAAACCCTCTCTCAGATCAAGGAGAACTACCCGAGTATACCTGTGGTAATGATTACCAAAAGTGAGGAAGAGCACATCATGGAGGAGGCGATCGGAGCTAAAATCGCTGACTACTTGATCAAACCCCTCAACCCCAATCAGATTTTACTATCAGTAAAGAAAATCCTGGACAACAAGCGATTGGTTTCTGAACAGACCAATATGAGTTATCAGCAGGAGTTCAGGACCATTAGTATGGATATCAATGATCAGCTGGATTTTCAAGAGTGGATTGATATCTACAAAAAGATGGTCTACTGGGAGCTAAGGATCGATGAGACGGAGGAAAAAGACATGGCCGAAGTGCTGAATATGCAAAAGGATGAGGCCAATAGTGAGTTCAGTGAGTTTATTCTGGATAGCTATGAGTCATGGCTCAATGATCCAAATATCGAAAAACCACTTTTGTCTCACCGAGTTTTAAAAGAGCAGGTGTTTCCTTTAGTAGGGCAGGGTGAGCCGGTTTTCTTATTTATAATTGACAACCTACGCTACGATCAATGGAACCTGATGGAACCAATGATTTCAGAATTTTACAATATAGAAAGCGAGGTTCCCTTTTACTCGATTTTACCGACTACAACCGCCTATGCCAGAAATGCCATCTTTAGCGGGATGTTGCCAGACGAAATGGCCGCTAAGCACAGTGACTTGTGGGTAGGTGAAGAGGAAGACGAAGGTAAAAACAATAATGAAAAGGAATTCCTGGAGCGAAATCTTAAGAGAAGTGGTCTCAATGTTTCGTTTTCATATAATAAGATCTTGCAAAAGAATCAGGGGCGTCAATTGGTGTCCAACTTTAACAACTTGATGAACAATGATCTGAATGCCATTGTTTACAACTTTGTAGATGTACTGTCTCATGCCCGTACAGATATGAAGATGATTCGTGAATTGGCACCAGACGAATCAGCCTACCGATCCCTGACTATGTCCTGGTTTCAGCACTCTACTTTGCTGGAATTGCTAAGGATATTGTCTGACAAAAAGGTGAAAGTAGTGATCACTACAGATCATGGTACCATCCGTGTAAAAAAGCCACTAAAGATCGTGGGTGATCGAAACACCAATACTAATCTGAGATATAAAGTAGGAAAGAATCTGAATGTAAATACAAAAGAGGTATTCAATTGTAAAAACCCAGATGATCTACATCTGCCTCGTCCTAATGTATCGAGTTCTTATGTGTTTGCAAAGAAGAATGATTTTTTGGCCTACCCTAATAATTTTAATTACTATGTCAACTACTATAAGGATACTTTTCAGCATGGAGGGATATCCCTGGAGGAGATGATTGTACCACTGATTCATTTAAGACCGAAGAATTGATGGAAATAGCTTTAAATAGTCTGGCAGAGCTGCCGTTGGTGGCTCAAAAGGTAATCGAATACGCTGGAGATAGAAGAGTGTGGTTGTTTGAAGGCCAGATGGGCGCAGGTAAAACGACCCTGATTAGAGAGATTTGTAGAGAGCTGGGAGTAATAGACGAAACGAGTAGTCCCACTTTTTCGCTCGTCAATGTTTACATAGATGACAAAGGTGAAGAGTATTATCACTTTGATTTTTACCGTCTCAAAGATGAAAATGAAGCATTTGATATTGGAGCAGATGAGTACTTTTACTCTGGCAAACATTGTTTTATCGAGTGGGGGGAGAAAATCCCTCGCTTGCTACCTGATCAAAACCTGAAAATAAATATTAAATTGGGTTCAGATAATAGCAGAACAATCAGCCTAAGCACAGATGACTGAGCAAATGCACGAAAGTATGACTTCCCTGATAGAGGAATCTAAACTCTATCCTCAAGAGAAACTAGCACAAATAAAAAAAGGTGCAAAGAAACTTAACATAGGTATACCCAAAGAAAACTCAACCTACGAAAATCGAGTCCCTCTTACACCCAAAGCTGTTGGAGCTCTGACTGCCAAGGGGCATAAGGTCATAGTGGAGCCAGGTACGGGAGAGGCTGCCAATTTTTCGGATGAGGAATATACTGAGGCTGGAGCTAACCTGGCCACTGGAACTAAAGAGGTGTTCCAATCTGATATGATTGTAAAGGTGGAATTCCCCACTGTGAAGGAAATCAGCTGGATGCACAATCGACAGACCATCATCTCGACGATTCATGCAGAGGAAAAAGACATCAAAAGCCGACTTGAATTATTGAACGAAAAGAAGGCCATTGCGGTAGGTTACGAATTCATAGAAGATAAAGCTGGTGGATTGCCGATCGTTCGTGCGATGAGCGAAATAGCAGGTGTTTCTGTGATATCTATTGCCGCTGAGTATATGTCTACGGACAACAAAGGAGCTGGAATTATTTTAGGAGGGATTACAGGAGTGCCGCCCACCAATGTGGTGATTATTGGTGCGGGCACAGTGACTGAATATGCCGCTAGAACAGCTATTGCGCTTGGTGCCTCGGTTAAGATATTTGATAGGCATCTGTACAAACTGCATCGTTTGAAGCATATTTTGTCTGCTTCTGTGTTTACTTCTACCATCGATCAGGTGGCGCTCAGAAAAGCACTGACAGAAGCGGATGTAGTGATCGGTGCGGTTCGTAATGAGAAGGGACATTTAGATAAGATCATCTCAGAAGAGATGGTCAAAGGAATGAAAAAAGGTTCGGTCATCGTAGATGTAAGTATCGACGAAGGAGGATGTGTGGAGACCTCCAGGCCAACTAATCTAAATAAGCCCACCTTCACTAAGCATGGGGTGATTCACTACTGCGTGCCTAATATTGCCTCAAAATACCCTAGAACGTCAACAAAGGCGTTGAGTAATATATTTACTCCCATCCTTCTGGGGATGTCCAATCACGGAGGAGTTGACGAGATGATTTTCGAAAACAAGTGGTTCATGAAAGGGGTTTATGCCTATAAAGGTTTTATTACCAATTATCACTTATCCAAAAAATTTGGGCTCAGGTTCAAGGATTTGAATCTTTTGATGGCGGCAAGGTTTTAAGTTTATGCCGGACTTTAGGTCTAAAAATTTTAGTGTAATTCAATCCGGTTTTCACATTTATAGCGGACCAAAAGGGACAAGGGTCATTCCGTTTTCAGAAGTGAATATGGTTTCGATAACCAAAAGGAGCTTAGTAAAGAATTCTGTTCCGGCATTATTGATGTCATTACCATTTTTAATAGTTCCTTTTCTTCTAAATGTTAGGCTTTTTGAAGAAGGAGGTCTGCAGATTCTTGACAATATGATGAGAGGGAGAGGAGGCGCTTTTGTGCTCGGGATGAGTCTTTTATCAATAGCTTTTGGAGGGTGGGTAATTAGCCAAATTGTTATACAAAGGTTGGTATTAAGTATTCAGGTAAATGACGGTTCTGAATTTAGACTGAAGTTAGGACGTAAAAAAATGATAGCTTCTATAATTCGTGAAATCGCAAAGAAGATAGGACCTGATAAATTCAAAGTCGAAGAGTCGGTTTTGATAAGGTTAGATATGATATAGGAGTAATTTAAAAAAAGCCATTTCGATCATTCGAAATGGCTTTTTTTGAGTGGAATATTGAAATCAAAGCTTTGCTTCTAATATCGCGATTTTTGCTTCAGTATCCTCTTTCTTCTTTTTCTCCATGGCTATGACTTTCTCAGGAGCGTTGTTAACGAATTTTTCATTGCTCAGTTTTTTGTCAATGCCTATGAGGAAGCCCTTGAGTCGTTTGATCTCAGCTTCTACTTCCTCCTTTTGGTCATCTGCACTCGCATGCTCTCCTAGCAATACGAAATACTCGTCTCGATCGATTATGAATCCTTCGGAGTTGTCTACTTTGTCTTTGGTCTCAGAGATAGTAGATACATTTCCTAGCTTCTCGATTACAGGAAAGAACTTCTCAAGAGCACTGTAGTCTACCGCTTTAATTTTCAACTCTAGCGCTTCCTTAGGTGAGATGCCGTAGCTGTTTCTAGCGTTTCTTACATTAGATACTGCTTCGAAACTATCTGTAGTCGCCTTGATCATAGCCTCATCAAAAGCGTTGGCTGTTGGCCATTCTGCCACTATCAGGTAATCATTCTCCTCTCTTTCTTTCAGGTTTTGCCAGATTTCTTCCGACAAGAATGGCATGAAAGGATGAATGATTCTCATTAGTTTTTCGATGTAAGCAATGGCCTGGTCATAAGTTTTTTGATCTACTGGCTCACCGTAGGCAGGCTTGATCATTTCTAGATACCACGAACAGAAGTCATCCCAAACCAACTTGTAAGTGCTCATCAGGGCTTCTGACAATCTGAATTTACCGAAGAGATCATCTAACTCAACCAATACCTGATCGATTCGGTTGCCAAACCATTCGTTGGCTATGGCAGCAGATGCTTCTTGTGGTTGATCTTTGATCTCCCATGATTTGATCAGACGGAAGGCATTCCAGATTTTATTAGAGAAGTTTCTACCTTGTTCGCACAGCTTCTCATCAAAAAGCAGGTCGTTTCCAGCAGCGGAACTCAAAAGCATTCCTACCCGAACGCCATCAGCCCCATATTGATCCAATAGACCCAAGGCATCTGGTGAGTTGCCCAATGATTTAGACATTTTGCGTCTCTTAAGGTCACGAACCATACCGGTGAAATACACCTTTTCGAATGGCTTGTCATCCCCAAATTCATATCCCGAAATAATCATTCTGGCCACCCAGAAGAAGATGATGTCCCATCCTGTGACTAATACCTGTGTAGGGTAGTAGTAATTGAATTCTTCATTGTTCGGATTTTCAAAACCATCGAATACTGATATAGGAAGTAGTGCCGAACTGAACCAGGTGTCTACTACATCTTCGTCCTGTTTTAGATCATCCAAAGTGAGCGAAGTATTGCCGCTGTCTTTGATGGCCATCTCCAGAGCTTCTTCTTTGGTCTTGCCAACTGCCACGCCATCTTCACCATAGTAGTAAGCAGGGATTTGTTGCCCCCACCATAGTTGACGAGAAATAGGCCAATCCTTGATGTTTTCTAACCAGTGCTTGTAAGTGTTTTTGAATTTGTCCGGGAAGAATTGAATGTTGTCATTCAATACATTGTCCAGGGCTGGTCCCACCAGCTTCTGCATATCCACAAACCATTGAAGCGAAAGTTTAGGCTCAATTACAGTGTCGGGGTTTCTTTCCGAGAACCCAACTTTGTGACGCATGCTTTCGGTCTTGGCCATGTAGCCATTGTCCTTTAGCCAGATAGACATGTTTTTTCTGGCTTCCTCTCTGCTCTGTCCTACGAAAAATCCAGCCTGATCTGCTATGGTTCCATCATCATTTAGGATGTCGATGGTTTCCAAATTATGTTTTTGACCCAGGTCATAGTCATTGGTATCATGAGCAGGAGTTACTTTCAAGCAACCGGTACCAAATTCGATGTCTACATATTCGTCCTCAATGATCGGAATACTACGATTGACCAAAGGAACGATCGCACGTTTTCCTCTCAGATGGGCATATCGCTCATCTTCCGGGTTGATACAGATAGCCGTATCGCCTAATATAGTTTCAGGACGAGTGGTAGCAATGGTTACCTTTTTATCACTGCCCTCGATCGCATACTCTACATAGTAGAGCGCCGCGTCTACATCTTTATATATTACCTCTTCGTTCGAAATGGTAGTTTGGGCTTTGGGGTCCCAGTTTACCATTTTGTAGTCGCGGTATACATAGCCTTTTTTGAAGTAGCTGATGAATACATCTACGACTGCCTTAGAGTTCTTCTCATCCATTGTGAAGAAGGTGCGATCCCAATCGCATGAGGCTCCCAATCTTTGCAGTTGGTTGAGGATGATGCCTCCATATTTTTCTTTCCATTCAAAGGCATGCTCCAGAAATTCCTCTCTGGTGAGATCTGCTTTTGTGATGCCTTTTTCTCTCAAAAGGTTCACTACTTTGGCTTCAGTGGCGATAGATGCGTGATCTGTACCCGGTACCCAGCAGGCCTCTTTTCCTTCCATTCTGGCCTTTCGTATCAGTACATCCTGAATGGTGTTGTTGAGCATGTGTCCCATGTGCAAGACACCTGTGACGTTAGGAGGGGGGATGAGAATGGTGTATGGTTCCTTGTCTGGATTAGGTTTAGAACTAAAAAAGCCCTTTTCCAGCCATTCTTGGTATCTTTTTCCTTCTACCTCCGAAGGGTCATACTTTGCAGATATTGACATGCCTTTTTTGATTTAAAAAATTGAATCGCAAAATTATAAAAATTCGCTTCTCCCGATGAGCATCGTCAAGGAATATTATTGGTAGGCCTCAAATGAAAAGAGCAAGGCGGAAGGCCTTGCTCTTAGAATGGTGGTGGTTGTTGAGACTTTAGGCCTCAGCGACTTCTTCTGTCTTTCCACTTATTTTGTTTTTGATGGCGATTTCTAATTCTTCCATCAATTCTGGATTGTCTAGCAGTAGATTTTTTACCGCATCTCTACCTTGACCCAGTTTGTTTCCTTTGTAAGAGAACCACGAACCGGCCTTGTTGACAATGTTCATCTCTACTCCAATATCTATGATTTCGCCCACTTTGGAGATACCTTCTCCATACATGATGTCGAATTCTACGACTTTGAATGGAGGAGCAACCTTGTTCTTTACCACTTTCACTCTGGCGCGGTTACCTAATATGTTGTCGGCACTTTCCTTGATCTGTCCGATTCTTCTGATGTCTAGTCGAACAGAAGCGTAAAATTTAAGAGCGTTACCCCCTGTAGTGGTTTCTGGATTTCCGAACATCACACCAATTTTTTCACGCAGCTGGTTAATGAATATACATGAACAACCTGTCTTGTGGATAGCTCCGGTTAGTTTTCTTAAGGCCTGAGACATCAGTCGGGCTTGTAGACCCATTTTACTTTCTCCCATTTCGCCTTCTAGTTCTGCCTTGGGTACCAGGGCAGCTACAGAGTCAATCACTATGATGTCTATGGCACCTGATCTGATTAGGTGCTCAGCGATCTCTAGTGCTTGCTCACCGTTGTCTGGTTGGGAGATCAATAGGTTCTCAGTGTCAATCCCAAGTTTCTCGGCATAGGATTTATCAAAAGCATGTTCTGCATCGATAAAAGCAGCCATGCCCCCTTGTTTTTGAGCTTCTGCAATACAGTGCATGCTCAAGGTCGTTTTACCCGAAGATTCTGGTCCGTATATTTCAACTATACGACCTTTCGGAATGCCGCCGATCCCCAATGCAATATCAAGGCTAACTGATCCTGTGGGGATGGCGGGGATATCAACCACGCTTTCATCAGAAAGCTTCATGATCGTGCCTTTCCCGTAGGTCTTTTCTAATTTATCTAGGGTGAGTTGAAGTGCTTTTTGTTTTTCAGCGTTTTCGCTCATTGTGATGTCGTTTTGTTGTGGAAATGAAGACGTAATTTATAGCTAATTTCACAATTTTTTTCTTATCTCAGAGATTTGAAAAGGTAAATATTTTAGCAATTATAGAGTGTTTTAGACATAAATCGAAATTATATGCTAAAAAAATTAGTATTACTGATATTGGATTAGTAATCTAGTTGATAGTCAGTGGTATAGCTTCGTTATATTTCCCTAATGTTACTATTTTGTTACCGCTTATTTATTCGGCTCATTATTTGAATAAAAATTGTGAGTTTTGAGGGATTTATTAAGCTTTGGTTAATCCAAAGGATTTAGTGAGAAACACAAATGTCAGGAAATAAGAAAATATTGGTTGTAGATGATGAGGTTGATATTCTTGACCTATTGAAATACAACCTTGAAAAAGAGGGGTATCAGGTAGAAGTAGCTGAAAACGGGATGGAAGCTGTGAAGCTGGCTAAGAAGTTCGTCCCTGATCTTGTCCTATTAGATATCATGATGCCAGGACAGGATGGAGTGGAGACTTGTAGACAGTTGAGAGAATTCAAAGAACTGGCTAATAGTTTTATCATCTTTTTAACTGCCAGGGTGGAGGAGTACTCTGAGGTAGCGGCTTTTGAGAATGGAGCTGACGACTATCTGACTAAACCGATCAAGCCAAGAGCCCTAATGAGCCGAATCAATGCGGTTTTCAGGAGGTCCAAGAAAGAAGTAGATCAAGTAGAGAAAGTTTCTGCCGGAGATCTGGAAATAGACAAAGACAGCTACACTGTAAAAAGAGGTGCTGAAGAATTCTCATTACCGAAGAAGGAATTTGAGCTATTGTATTTTCTTGCTCAGCATCCGGGTAAAGTTTTTAGCCGCGACGAACTCCTATATAATATATGGGGTACGGATGTCTATGTATTGGCCCGAACGGTAGATGTTCATGTCAGAAAAGTAAGAGAGAAGATCGGAGATGGCTATATTGCCACTATCAAAGGGGTCGGATACAAGTTCGATTTCGACTGATTCTGAAATCCTGATATGCTTTTAAATTCCAGAGGTCTTGCGATAATCCTGTCAGGCTGTATAGCTGCTATTGCATTAGGTAGTTTGTTGCTGTTGCCTGATATTCCGGTCTATGCGTATTGGTTGGTGTTCTTTGTGTCTTTTGGTACGGGATACATTCTGATCAACGTCGTATTGGAGTTTCTTTTCTTTCGTGAGTTGAGGAGCATCTATAAGATGTTTGAACAGATTCGTGCCAATGATCTCTCCCAGCTAGAGCCTAATAAAAAATTCGGTCACAGTTCGATCAATCAAATCCATCAGGAGATTTACGATTATGCCCATGGCAAGCAAAGTGAGATCGAAGAGTTGAAGCAATTGGCCAAATTCAGACGCCAATTCCTGGCAGATGTGTCTCACGAATTAAAAACTCCCATTTTCGCTGCCCAAGGCTTTGTTCATACTTTGCTGGATGGTGCGATAGATGACAAGAAGAACCGCATGAAGTTTTTGAAACGGGCGGCTAAAAACCTGGATGGTTTGGATATGCTTGTACAGGATCTGCTCACCGTGTCGCACATGGAGGCAGGAGACATCACCATGCAAAAAGAGCCCGTGGATATCTGTGAAATGATCTACGAGATTTTTGATCAGATGGAAGACAATGCGGAGAAGCATAATATTACCCTCAAAATGAATGAGCCGCGCTATGAAGAGATTAAGGTCATAGCAGATCCTCAGCGCATCTATCAAGTGCTGCTCAACCTGATCACAAATGCTGTGAAATACTCCGATGAAGGTGGGAGAGTTGAAGTTTCTCTCAATGAGGCAGGTTCTAAACTGGATATTCGAGTCAAGGATAATGGAATTGGGATCCCGTCTGAACATCTCAACCGAATATTCGAGCGATTCTATCGAGTAGACAAGAGTAGGTCAAAAGCCATTGGGGGTACAGGTCTTGGACTGTCTATTGTAAAGCATATCGTAGAGGCACATAAGAGTGAGATTAAGGTGGTGAGTTCGCCAGGACAAGGTTCTACCTTCAGTTTTAGATTGGATAAGTATAAGCCTCAATAGTGGGAAGTCGTAGTAATTGGCTTTCTTTGCGCTCCAATGAGCAAGGCGTCTAAAAACATCAATATCGAGGATATCAAAGTCTATGAAGATGATCATTATATAGTGATCAACAAACCTGCTTTTATATCCACCTTGGAGGATAGGAGTGATCCACAAAACATACTTTCCTTATTTAAGGAGCAGTATTCAGATGTTTTTGTGTGTCACCGATTGGATAAAGAGACCAGTGGAGCACTATTGCTGGCCAAAGACGAGGAATCTTATAGGCATGCTGCGATTCAGTTTGAGGAGAGAAAGGTGGATAAGGTTTATCACGCACTTGTAGAAGGGAAATTTATGGACGAGACGATTCAGGTAGATATGCCGCTGAGGATTGCCGGTTCGGGTCGGGTAAAAACTGATCCTCGCAAAGGCAAAGAAGCAGTGACACTTTTTCGTCCTAAAAAATATATGGGCAACTACACTTTGGTAGAGGCTAAACCTGTATCGGGTCGTAGACACCAGATCCGGGTGCATTTGGGATATTTGGGATTCCCGATTTGTGGGGATACCTATTATAGTGGAAAGCCGATCTTTCTTTCGGCAATGAAAAAGAACTATAAACTGGCAGAAGGTAGAGAAGAAAGGCCGCTATTTGATCGTGTGGCACTTCATGCGTATAGTTTAGAGTTGGTCGACGGGGCTGGAAAAACGCTCTCAGTGACATGCGATTATCCAAAGGATATGGATATGATAATGAATAAGATAGAGAAGTTTGGGTGATTCGGACTATTTTCCTGATCCTCTTTGCTTTTTCAAAAGTAAACCTCTATTTTTGTGTCCCTTTTTGAGGGCAGTAGGATTTTGACTATAAAAATCATAGAAAAACAGTGGATTCAATAAGTTATAAAACAGCGATGACCAATAAAGCCACAGCGGACAAGCAGTGGGTCGTGGTAGATGCTGAAGGAAAAGTATTGGGAAGATTGGCAAGTGAAGTTGCCAAAATGATCAGAGGTAAGCACAAGCCAGGTTACACACCTAATGTGGATTGCGGTGACAATGTTATCGTGGTTAACTCTGATAAGGTAAAAATGACAGGGAAAAAGTGGACAGACAAGAAGTATGTGTCTCACACTGGGTATCCTGGAGGTCAGAGAGTTCAAACTCCTAATGAAGTGAAAGCAAAGTCATCTACTATCCTAGTAGAGAGAGCTGTAAGAGGCATGCTTCCTAAGAATAGATTAGGTAGAGCTTTGTTTAACAATTTATATGTATACGAAGGAGCTGAGCACAAGCACGAAGCGCAAACTCCTAAAGAGGTAAAACTTTAATCTGAATGGAAGTAGTAAACACCATTGGTAGAAGAAAGACATCTGTTGCTAGGCTGTATATCACTCCTGGTAAAGGTGATTTGAAAATCAATAACAGGGACATCAAAGAGTATTTCCCTTTCGAAATTTATCAAACTATCGTTAAGCAGCCATTGGTTTTGCTTGAGGAAGATGGGAATTTTGATCTAAAAGTAAATGTATCTGGAGGCGGATACAAAGGTCAGGCAGAAGCAATTCGTTTGGCTATTTCTCGCGCACTTTGCGACATCAATCCTGAGCACAGACCTCCTTTGAAGAAAGAAGGATGGTTGACAAGAGACCCAAGAATGGTTGAACGTAAGAAGCCAGGTAGAAGAAAAGCGAGAAGAGCGTTCCAGTTCAGTAAGCGTTAATACAATATTTTATTATATAAGTAAATTTTTTAATGGCTAAACTACAGCACAAAGACTTACTTGATGCTGGTGTCCACTTCGGACACTTGACGAGAAAGTGGGATCCTAAAATGGCGCCATACATCTTCATGGAGAAGAATGGTATCCATATTATTGATCTACATAAATCGCTTGAATGCCTCGAAGAAGCATCAAATGCACTCAAGCAGATCGTGAAATCAGGACGTAAAGTAATGTTCGTCGCTACTAAAAAGCAGGCGAGAGAAATCGTATCTGAAGAAGCGCAAAAATTAAGAATGCCATATGTTACTGACAGATGGCTAGGTGGTATGTTGACTAACTTCGCTACAATCAGAAAATCTTTGAAGAAAATGTCTTCAATGGATAAGATGTTGAAAGATGATGCTTTCAAGAATCTTGCGAAAAGAGAGAAGTTGATGATCAGCAGGGAAAAAGTGAAATTGGAAAGAATCTTAGGAGGTATTTCTGATTTGACAAGACTTCCAGCAGCACTATTCGTAGTGGACATCAAGAGAGAACATATCGCGATCAAAGAAGCTCAAAAATTGAACATCCCTGTGTTCGCTATGGTGGATACTAACTCTGATCCTAATCAGGTTGACTTCCCGATTCCTGCAAACGATGATGCTTTCAAATCTATTCAATTAATTATCAATCATATTGGTAAAGAGTTGGAAGAGGCGCTAGCTGAAAGAAAGAAGGACAAGGAAGATGCTAAGGAAAAAGAAGCAATAGCTGAAAAAGCTAAGGCTGACGAGAAGGGCGAGTAATCCTACTTAGATTGAAATAGTCTTGAAAATATAGAAATTGAATCCCGGTGTTCTGGGATTCAATTTTTGTTTAAGCCTGCCTGTCCGGTAGGCAGGCCCGCCTGTTCGGCTGGCAGGTCCTTCCTCGAAGGAGGACTCGCTCATCTAAGTTTCTCTCAAGAATCAGATGGGTAAATTAGAATAGAAGTAAAAACATAAAATAATATTTAAAGATGGCAATTACTGCACAAGAAGTAAACAAGCTGCGTCAGATGACTGGAGCTGGTATGATGGATTGTAAAAAAGCTTTGACAGAAGCTGAAGGTGATTTTGACAAGGCAATCGAATTGCTTAGAAAAAAAGGACAGAAAGTATCTGCTTCAAGAGCTGATAGAGAGACTAACGAAGGTGTGGTTTTCGTGAAAACTAACGAAGATGCTACTACTGGTGTAATCGTCGCTTTCACTTGCGAAACTGACTTTGTGGCTAAAAATGATGAGTTCATCGCTTTGGGTGATGCAATCGCTACTGCTGCTTTCGAAAACAAACCTGCTGATATTGCTGCTTTGAAGGCATTGAAAGCTGGAGACCTTACTTTCGACGAGAAAATCATCGAAATGGTAGGTAAGATCGGTGAGAAAATGGAAATCGTAGCTTACGAAGTGATGGAAGGTGAAGCCATCGTTCCTTACGTACACATGGGTGGTAAGCTTGGTGTTTTGGTTTCATTGAAAAATGCTAACGGTGCAGACGTAACTGAAGCAGGTAAGGATGTAGCTATGCAGATTGCAGCTATGAACCCAATCGCTGTTGATAAAGAAGGTGTAGATGCTACTGTAGTAGAGAAAGAAATCGAAATCGGAAAAGATCAAGCAAGACAAGAAGGTAAGCCTGAGGCTATGCTTGAGAAAATCGCGCTTGGTAAATTGAACAAATTCTACAAAGAGAATACTTTGTTGAGCCAGGATTTCGTGAAAGATAACAAAAAGTCTATCGCTCAATACCTTGATGGTGTTAGCAAAGGATTGACTGTAACAGAGTTCAAACGAATCTCTATCGGAGGTTAATCTCTGAGAAAATTGAAATTGATTACATGACCGCTGGCGTACTGCTAGCGGTTTTTTTGTGTTTTATGGTTTGTCGTAGTTCCTGTTTAGTAGGATGTTTCTTAGATACAGGCCAGATTCTGTCAGATCACTTTCTAGTGGTTTTACTTCTGCTGAAGTACCCGGTTTGAATATAGAGGCTCCTTCGTCTTTGTCAGAGACGGCCCAGTTGCACCAGGATAGCTGATTGTCATCCATCCATTTCATCCATAATTTGGTCTCTTCATAATCAATGTCTCCATCGCCATCGGCATTGATCACCCCGAACTCTGATACAAATAAGCATAAGTTATTTACCATTGCTTTGTCTGCTATTTTTCTTAGGTCAGCTGTGTGAGTGCCTGCATAGAAATGTAAAACATACGCAACATTAGGATCATTTAAGGGCTTTTCTACTACTTCATCTACTCTTTGAGACCAGGTTCTGGTACCACACAGGATCAAATTGTCAGGATCATGAGCTCGGATGGCGGCAATAACTTTTTCGCTGTATGGAAAAAGTACGGTTTTCCAGTCGTCCGCCAGGGGCTCGTTGTAAATCTCGTAAATGACATTTGGGACGTCAGCGTATTTTTCGGCCATCAAGCCAAAGAAAGCTACAGCGGATTGCGGGTCTTTACTGGCTTCATGTGAATGATAGTCGATGATGACGTAGATGCCATTGTCAATGGCTGACTGGACTGCATTTTCTACCTTGGCTATTTCTGTTTCTGGGTTTTCGATGTATCCACCATGATCTACTCCCATGGCTGCTCGGATGATGTCGATTCCCCATTCCTCTGTTAGCCAACTTATGGTGTTATTGTTGAAATACTTGCCTTGCCACTGACTCCAAAACAAAGACATTCCTCTCAGTTGAACTACATCACCATCCTTGTCTGTGAGGCGATTGCCTTTGACTTGTAGTGCGCCGTGTCTTTCAATAGGAGTAGCGTTTGGGTCTTTTTCGTTAGTAGTATTGTCTTCTTCTTCCGAAGGTGTTTTTTCTTGATCGGTTTGTGTTTTGGGTTCTTCGTCTGTCTGTGTACTACAGGAGGTGAAAACCAAAAGTAATAGAATAGAGAAAAGAGCGGTAGTTTTTTTCATTTTAGTCTAGATGAAACCATGCAACTGATTTTATTATTTCAAAACTAAAATGTGAAGACTCACTTTGGCCACTGTGAATCTCCCAAATGCAATAGATAAATGGTCAGAGTAAAGGAGGTGGGGATAAGGAAAGATAGCCATTCTACCCGAATGGATAGAATGGCTTTTAGTTTTTATAGGTTTGGAGCTTTATTCCATTCAAAGTTGGTTTTAATCAAATCTCGAGAGTTTCCACCGATCATTACACTGAACAAACCGGGTTCTACTACATAGTTGCCGTCATTGTCATAATAACCCAGATTCTCTTCTGATAAGGTGAATTCTACCATTTTAGACTCACCTGGAATCAATTGAACCTTTTTGAATCCTTTCAATTCTTTAACCGGCCTTGGAAGACTTGCAACCAGATCTCTGATATAAAGTTGAACTACTTCAGTTCCCTGAACCTCACCTGTGTTAGTTACCATGGCGCTTACGATCATACCATTGTCATTTGGGTTAACAGTGATCTTGTCATATGAAAAAGTCGTGTAGCTAAGGCCATATCCAAATGGGTAGAGTGGATCATTGGTTTCATCCGTATAGTGTGACCAAAACACCTCGTTTTTTGGGCCTGGTCGACCTGTGCTAAGGTAGTTGTAGTAGATCGGGACTTGTCCGTTGCTTCTGGGGAAGGTCATTGGGAGCTTGCCAGAAGGGTTGTGATCTCCATACAATACATCTGCTATGGCATGCCCAGATTCACTACCTAAGAACCACGTTTCTAAAATTGCAGTAGCCTCTTCATCCAGCTCAGGTATAGCCAACGGACGTCCGTTCATCAAAACGATGACAACATTTGGATTCGCTTTTTTAACTGCCTCAAAGAGCTCAAGTTGAAGACCTCTAAGTCCAATATTGGCTTGACTTCTACCTTCTCCAGACTGGTAGCAATCTTCCCCAATGGCTAAAAGTACGATTTCTGACTTTTTTGCTGCAGCTATTGCTTCTGGGAAACCGGAACGATCTTCTGTATTGAAACTAATTTCACCTGCAAAACCTCTTTCACTTGTAACTAAATCACAGCCTTTAGCATAGTTGATTTGAGTGTTATCACCAATCTTCGCTTTGATTCCTTCCAGTAATGAAACCGCGGAGTTGCTGATTGCGGAAGCTCGCCAGTTACCAAGGGGAGCATCTTTGTCATCTGCCAAGGGACCAATAACTGCGATGGATTTCAAATCCTTCTTCAAGGGTAGGATGCTGTTTTCGTTTTTGAGCAGCACGATAGATTCTCTAGCAACTTTCAATGCGGCAGCCCTGTTGCCTGGGCTTAGGAGAGTGTTTTTCTCTCTAAGTGTGTCTGAGTACTTGTAAGGATCTTCGAACAGTCCTAAGCGATATTTGATACGTAAAACGCGTGATACAGCTTCGTCTAAATAGCCCGTGTCTGCCTCTCCTGATTCTATCATTTGCTGCAAGTGATTGGCGTAAGCATATCCCTCCATATCCATGTCATTTCCCGCAGCGAAGGCCTTGGAAGCGGCTTCTTTAAGGTCTTGAGCTGCTCCATGGTCAATCATCTCACCGATACTATTCCAGTCCGATACCACAAACCCTTCAAAGCCCCACTTGTCCTTAAGCAGGTCTCTTTGAATGTAGCTGTTCGCTGTAGCTGGCACCCCTTGTATGATGTTAAATGAATTCATATAGGTAGCTGCTCCTGCTTCTGTAGCCGCTTTAAATGGAGGTAGGATCACGTTGTGTAGGGTGCTGTTGCTCACATCTACCGTGTTGTAGTCTTTTCCCGATTCGGCAAAAGCATAGCCTGCAAAGTGCTTGGCACATGCAGCAATGGTGTTTTTGTCTGACAAATCCTCACCCTGAAAGCCACGCACTCTGGCAGCAGAAAGGACACTACTTAAATAAGGATCCTCGCCAGCGCCTTCCATGACACGACCCCATCGTGCATCTCTACCTACGTCCATCATAGGTGCAAATGTCCAGTGAAGCCCTGCGGCAGCTGATTCTACAGCTGCGATGGATGCTGAGAGCTCTAAAAGCCCGGGGTCCCAGGAAGCGGCTTCCCCTAAAGGAACCGGAAACATGGTTTGATAACCATGTATCACATCATAGCCAAAAATCAACGGAATACCTAAGCGGCTGTTTTCTACAACAAGCTTTTGAGCATTCAGAGTAGCTTCTGCACCAATTACATTGAGCATGGAGCCAACTCTTCCGGATTTTAAGTTTTCTTCATGAGCTTTAGCATACTCATTGTTAGGTGCGGGGCCTGTCATGTTCCATTGGCTGGTGATTTGATGCAATTGACCTACTTTTTCTTCCAAAGTCATTTTGGAAAGTAGTTCATTAACAAATCGATCTTCCTCCGAGACCTCTACCTGTGTAGAACCACAGGATTGTATGAAAATAATTAATAGAAATAGTAGGGTGGATGGTATGAACAGTCTAGTGTCTTTTGATGTCCTCATGCTTATTGTATTTAGTGCCGTTTGCCTGAATAGTTTCAGGTAAGTCCAATTAGAATACAATAGTGATGATGAATTGTCTGAACTCTTAATAAAGAGCCACATCATTAATACATCAAAGTACTTTACAGGGGCACATCAAAAACACTACATATTGCCTTTAAAAGTGCCTTTATGTTCTTTTATAGCTGTTTTGTCACGTCTGCTGTATCATTAATTCAAGAATTGTCTAATACATCAATGAAGTTCTATAAGTTAGAAACGCCCAATGAATTCTGTTAAGTTTATTTCTCTCTGAAGATCCAGTTTTTTTCTTAGTCGATAGCGTGCAATTTCAACTCCACGATTTGTAATGTTCATTAGTTGAGCAATCTCCTTTGTAGAGAGATTCATTCTAAGATAGTTTGAGAGTTTGACCTCTTGTGGAGTTAGGTTTTTGTATTTGTTTCTTAATCTTTGGGTGAAATCCCCATGGACCTGATCAAAATATTGCTGGAAATGTTCCCATTCCTCATCGTGCGTGATGCTCTTGTCTATCTTTTTCATCATGTCTTTCAGAGCTTTGGTGTTTCCGCTCTTTTTATCCTGACTTAGGATTTGTTGGATGTCATTTTTAAGTCCAGATAACAGCTGATTCTTATCTATCAGGTTCATGGTTGAACTAGCCAGCTCCTTGTTTTTTGTGTTTATTTCAAATTCAAGCTTCTCATTTTTCAGTTTCATGATTTCAGCCTTAGATTTTTGAGTCTGTTCTTCAAGCTCATTGTCTTTTTTGATCAGTTCTCGCTTTTGGTTAAGCGTGAGTACTTTCTTTTCTTTTTTGTGTCTCACACTTTGTCTAAAGACGATAGCGAGTACCGTGCCTATCATGCCCAGAAAATATAAACTGAAGGCCAGGTTGGTCCTGTACCATGGGGCAGTGACCGAAAATTTATAGCTAGCAATGGGGCTTTCTATATTATAGATGTTTTTGGCTTTGACTTGTAGCTCATAAGAGCCTTCTCTTAGGTTGGTGTATTCCTTTTCTGTATTTTGTGACCATAGAGACCAATCTGAATCGTTACCTTTTAAATAATAACTGAATTGTGTTTTTTGATCATCATCTGAAAAGGTAGAACTGAACTGGAAGAGTAAGGAGTTCTCTTCATAAGGGAAAACAGGAATGCTAGAAGAAGGTTGTTTTTGAATGATTTCTCCATTTTTTACAAAATTCCCTGAAAAAACAGTTCTTTTATTGTTAGTCGAAATGACCCTTCGGATCATGACATTGATTGGTTTTAAAAGATTAGACGCCTTACTTGGGTTGTAATGTATAAATCCCTCATGAGCCCCGAACATGATATTGTCGTAATCAAGGATACTGATGTTTTCAAGATCATCATTCAGTCTTCCGTGGATTTTGTTAAAAATCTTCGTATACGTACTATGGCTTTCGAATTTCCCTTTTCTTATCATTCCGGTTGAGTCTCCACTGATGAAATAAATATCTCCGTTAGGAGCCTGAGCCATTTCTCTTATATGAATACTATCTCCAAATATTTCAGTGAAATATGTACTTAGTTCGAATTGATCATTTTTTTTATCATACTGATAAATGCCTTGTTCAGAACAAAACAGGTATTCGTTATTAATTGAAAAAAGATTGATCAGATGAGTTGTGCTAAAACCTTCGTCTGTACCATAAAATTTAACAGAGTCTACTTGATCATAATGCTTGGATGGATATATTCTGAACACTCCTTTGTATCCATGAGACATCCAAATTGATCCGTCCATATCCTCTTTAAAAACTCTGGTCGATTCTCTAAGACCTTCGAGTAGACCGCTGCCCTCCCAGCTGTCCCCGTTTTTTTTGTAGACCTGGAGCCCAAGGTAGCTACCCTCTAAAAGTAATTCTGGATGATTTCTCGGAATGATAAAATCCCATGCCCCAAGTACATTGGACATTATTTGGGGCTTCATGCTATGTTTGGGGTCAAGCAATGTCGCTCCTTGTGTATGTCCTAGAAGTATTTTGTCTTCTAAACTTTGGATAGAATATACTTGTCCCTCTTCCAGTTTTTTCATTTTTCTTCCATTCCCTCCCTCCTTAGAAAGAAAAAACAGTCCGCTGTTTGTCCCTAAAAATAAACCGCTTTGATCTGCATAACTACAGTACCCAGCACCCTCTACACCGTACTGTTCATTGATATAGGTAAAGGGGGATGAATATTCAATTTTTGCTAATCCGTTATTTTGTCCCACCCATAGGTTGCCATATCTATCTTCAATGATTCTAAAAACCTCCTTGTTATTAAATCCTCTGTCTTTATTCAGTTCGTCAGTTATTTGACCATCAGTATCGATGAATACAATTCCGTTATTGCTAGTTCCCAGTACAATTTGATGATTGCTCAACAGGGTCGAGGTTCTCAAGGTTAGATTCTTTAAATATGAATTGGCAGATACTTCCCATTCTTTAAATTGATTGTTGTTATAGATGTAAACTCCGTTTGATTGTGTGAAGGCAATGAGGCGATCATTAGAGTATGGAATCAGTCCAATGATTAATTTGTCATTTAATTTTTGACTCCCAAAAACTGGTATAATGTGGTTTCTTTCAACAAAGATGAGTCCTTGTTCTTCTAATTGTACATAAAGTTGGTTTCGTACCATGAAACTTGATTTGATAGCAAGGTCGCTAGCAATTCTTTTCACATCCGTACCATTATATAGGAATATTTCTCTCTCTGTAAGGAAGTAAACATCATCTCCTCTAACAAAACAATTCCAGACCTCAGCAATGTTTCCTTGTGACTCTGGTAGCATGTCAGATAAAGAGTGATAAGTTAATTCACCTTTTTTATCAGGAAAGTAATAGCCAAACTGGCCTTGCGCACCGATATAAATTCTGCCATTAGGGTGTTGAGAAACGGCCCTCACTTTTGTGCCATTTATTACTGGATAGAGTCTCCAAGAGGATCCATCATACTCTAAAAGGCCATAATTATTTCCGATGTATATGATGCCTCTTTGATCTTGGGTAAGAGTGTGATTTTGCATACCCGCATTATACTCACGAGGTAAAAATGTTCTAATAAAAGGTATTCCTTTATAGTTGCGTGCGGTGATGGTAAATGTATCAAAAAGGGATAGTAAAAATATAAGTCCTAATACAATTGATGTAGTCTTTCTCGTCATAGTTGGAAAATTAATTTTAATTAACCCTTGCTAAATATGTCCTTTAATGACCGTAAAACCTAATAATTCTCGTCGTTTGATGAGTTTTTGATGTATTTGGTGAAATGCAATGATGTAGTATTGTGTATACCCCTTATTTAGAGAGTGTCTGCATGTTTATCATAATTGTGACAGGTTATATGATGTATAACCGCAGAGAGAGACAAACTCTCAGCATGAAATATTACTAAACTAAATATTTAAGTATGATTAAATGTAGACTAATGGACATTAGGCCTATGGGTCTGATGGCACTGTCCTTAGCATTACTAATGCTATGGAGCTTCAACTTAAAAGCTCAGGACACAGTTGTGAAAGGTCAGGTGACCTCAACAGTGGGTGAGTCGCTACCGGGAGTCAGCGTATTGCTGAAGGGTACGACTACCGGTACAGTTACCGATATCGATGGTAACTTTTCAATTTCAGTTTCTTCAGACGATCAAGTTTTGGTTTTCTCTTTTATAGGGATGAAAGCGCAGGAGGTTGCCGTAGGAGGGCGATCTGTGATTGATGTAGTGATGGAGGATGATGTAACTGCTCTAGAAGAAGTAGTAGTAGTAGGGTATGGCACAAAGAAAAAAGCCTTAGTAACAGGGGCTAATATTCGTCAGGATGGCGAAACTCTTCGTGCTTTGAATACTGGACAACCCATGGAGGCCTTGCAAGGTATAACTCCTGGGGTAAGTATTTCCAGAACAAGTGGTCAACCTGGTGCCGGTACTAAGGTAAGAATTCGTGGGGTAGGAACTATTGCCAACTCTAATCCTCTATATGTAGTAGATGGTGTGCCTGTAGGAAATAATATCGACTATTTGGCACCAGCAGATATTGAGTCCATTGATGTATTGAAGGATGCAGCTTCAGCAGCTATATATGGTTCTCGTGGTGCAAATGGTGTGGTTCTCGTAACAACGAGAAAAGGTAAAAAAGGTGCGAAAGCTCAGATTACTTATAATGGATATTATGGTGTCCAAAATATGTATCGCAAGCCTCCAGCGCTGAATGCACAGGAGTACATGTTCATAATTGATGAAGGAAGAACAAATGATGGAAAGGAGCCTACTGATTGGGAAGCTGTAATAAAAAATACTTCAATTGACCCTAATGATGGTAGTACCCAGTACAACGGTTGGTTAGAAGAAACTTACCCTGGGCAAGGGGTTGAATATGGAGAATATGTTTGGAATAGACTTCAGAATGGTTGGGAAGGAACTGATTGGGTAGATGAAATCTCTCAAGAGGATGCGCCTATTCAAAGCCATTCCATTAATGTAACTGGGGCATCTGAAGATATGTCTTATTCAGCAGGGTTTTCTTATTTTGATCAAACAGGGATTATCGGCGGTGAAATCATCGATGCTGGATACAAAAGGTTGAATGCCAGATTAAATACTGAATTTAAACTGCTTGAGTTTGGAGGAAGAAAAATTCTGAAAGTAGGAGAGAACCTGACTTATACCAATACGGAAAATAGAAGTACTGGTACAGGAAATATCTACTGGAATGACCTGCACGATGCGATTGTAACCAATCCGCTGATGCCGGCTTACTGGCAAGGTCCTCATAATGAGTATGGTTTTGCTCCAACTCTAGAGGGAATTAGCCTTGGTCAGACTAACCCAATTGCAACTATGTTTTACCGTCATAATTTTAATTATGGAAAGGGTAACAATATAGTAGGTAATGTATATGCAGAATTGGAGCCAATTGAAAAACTAAAAATCCGTTCTTCTTATGGTATTAACTCATGGTTTGGTCATAGTAGATCTTATTCACCAGCTTACGGCCTAGCTTCTTTATATCAAAGGTTGGAATCTGCTGAATCTATTCAGCAAGATATGTATCATGGTGCAAATTCTACATGGACTACTACTGCCTCTTATGAGATGGATTTTGGTCTTCATAATATCGCTGTGTTGGTTGGTAATGAGCAAATCAGATATGACATATTGAACTTTAATGTAGGAGGCAACAGGAGAAATCCTTTGTACTCCGATCCAGATTATGCTTATCTGGATAATACAGCGCCTGCTGCTTCTACAGCCGATTTAGGCGTTTGGGGTCGAGATGTTGCTGCCAATGGCGGTGGTATATTTTCATACATGGGGCGTTTATCATATAACTTCCAAGAAAAATACATTGTTGATTATACCTTCCGTCGTGATGGTTCATCCAATTTTAGTGAAGGAAATCGATATGGTAACTTCCACTCCGTTTCCGCAGCTTGGAATTTCACTCAAGAGTCAATATTTTCTAATCTGAACTTTATCGATGACGGTAAGTTACGTGCGAGTTGGGGACAAAATGGTAATCAGGACATTGGGGCTTTTAGGTTCCAAACCAATATTATACCTGTAGCCCAGGGGTATTATTTCGGAGCAAATAAACTCGCTTCATCTACCACATATGTACCGGAAAATGCACCGAACCCAAATGTGGGTTGGGAAACTTCAGAACAAATTGATATAGGTTTAGATGCAACTTTTATGAATTCGCGTTTGGCCCTCAATTTTGATTGGTATAAAAAAATAACTAAAGATTGGTTGGTTCGGGCTCCAGTATTAGGAACTACTGGTGCTGCTGCACCATGGATCAATGGCGGGGACGTAGAAAATACGGGTATCGAAATGGTACTAAGCTGGAAAGATGAATTAGGTGACTTCAAATATGGTCTTACGCTTAGCGGAGCTACTTTGAAGAACGAAGTGACTCGATTAGCGAATGCTGAAAAATTCATCATCGGACCTTCTGATGTATTGTCTCAGGGTACTTCTTATGTATCTAGAGTAGAAGTGGGAGAGCCTATTGGATTCTTCTATGGATTTGAGACGGATGGCATATTACAGAATCAAGCTGAAGTAGACGCTTATGTCGGGCCAGAAGGCAACCCAATGTCTTTCCCTGAAGAATATGGTGTAATTCCTGGCGATTTGAGATTTGTAGATCAGAATAATGATGGTGTAATTGATGAAAATGATAAGGTTAATCTAGGAAATCCAATTCCAGATTTCGAATTGGGTATTCAGCTCAATGCGTCATGGAAAGGCGTTTATGCTAATATGACTTTGGCAGGGAAATTTGGCCACCAGGTGATGAGATCTTATCGTTCATTCGCGGACAATTTTGATCAGAACTATACCACCGAGGTTTTCGGTAGATGGCACGGTGAGGGCACTTCAGACCGAATCCCTCGACTTAGCAGTGTTTCACACAGAAATCAGCAATACATTTCTGATGTTTACATGTATGATGCGGATTATCTACGAATCAATAACCTGACGGTTGGATATGATTTTGGTAGCATGGCACAAAATGCTGGCTGGTTTAGTGCTGCACAAGTATATGTGACAGTAAACAACTTACACACCTTTACTAAATATGAAGGTATGGATCCTGAAGTTTCCTTTTCAGGAAATGATGATCCAAATAGTCCTGGATATGCACCATGGGCCTCAGGTATTGACCTAGGATTGTACCCATTGGCACGAACAGTAATGGTAGGTGTGAATCTCACTTTCTAAAAGACATGATGATGAAAATGATGAAAAAATATTTTTATACAATAGCAACAATGGTCTTAATAACACCATTGGTCATAGGCCTAACGAGTTGTAACGATGAATTTCTTGATACATCTAACAAGTTTGGCTCGAATACGGATACTTTTTACAAAACCAAAGCAGATTTTGATGCTGCTCTAGGTGGTGTATACTACAGTTTATATCTCGAAGGAGGCAATGTCTTCGGCGAGGAGCACATTACTTCGATGCTACTTAGTGATTTGATGCTGGGCGGTGGAGGCCCTGATGATCAGGGAGCTAAAAATGTAGATGCTTTTACTGATCCTAATGATGATACATATAGGGATCTTTGGAGAGAAACCTATAATGGGATTTTCAGAGCAAATAATGTGATAGAGAAGATTGTAGAAGCTGATTTGTCAGAAGATTTTTCTAGCGCTGCGGAGCAAGAAAGCTACAAAAATCAGGTTTTAGGGGAGATGTATTTCATGAGAGGTTTTCTACTTTTCAGAGCAGCTAAATTTTTCGGAGGTATGCCACTTATGGTTTCTTCTACTACACCTATCGATGTGCCTCGTGCTTCGTTCACTGAGACCTTTGGACAAATTGCCTCTGATTTTCAGCAAGGTATAGAGTTACTTCCCGAAATCGACCCTGCTGCCATTCCTGCTGAAGATTATGGACATGCCAATCATTGGATTGCACAGGCTTATCTAGCTCGAGTATACCTTTTTTACACAGGGTATATGACCAATATTGAGGAGCAAAGTACTGATGCGTTAACCTTGCCAGATGGCGGTACTATTACCAGGCAAGATGTGATTGATGAACTGACCGACTGTGTTCAGAATAGTGGTTATGCTTTGGTAAGTGATTTCAGAAATTTGTGGCCTTATTCGTATATGAATCAGCAAGCAGGTTCTGTGGTTTACCCTTGGGCTGATACCGAAAACTTATCATGGGCTGGTCAAGATGGATTCGGTAGTACTATTGGAACTGGTAATTCTGAGGTAATGTTTTCTCTTCGGTACTCATTTGCAGATTGGAGCTGGGTCAAAGGTCAAAGAACTACCAACAGAGCTTGTTTGTTTTTTGCGCTAAGAGGTAATTCAGGTTTGACTCCATTCGGAGAAGGCTGGGGCTGGGGTCCTGTTCATACTAGTTTCTTCAATTCATGGGATAATGCCGATGAAAGGAAGTTAGGGTCTGTCCTGCAAGTAGGGTTAGCTGCAGAGGGTACTGATGGTTACCAGGGCGATAAAGGAGATCACGAAACAGGTCTCTTCAACAAAAAGTACATTCATCTGGAATATGATGGTGGCTCTGGTATGCAGGGACTATTCAATCATATCTATTCTTGGCCTAATACGGACATGCAGCTACGTCATGCACAGGATTTCTATTATATGAGATTTGCAGATGTATTGCTGATGCTTTCGGAGCTTACAGAAGACGCTACTTATATGAACCAAGTAAGGAATCGAGCAGGCTTAGCTGATATTGCTTATTCTCCAGAAGCCTTAAAACAGGAAAGAATGTATGAATTGGCATTCGAAGGACTTCGTTGGTTTGATCTAGTTCGTTGGGGGGATGTAAATAATGCGTCCATGAATTACTTTGACAATGAAATAGATGTAAGAAATTCAGGCAGTGCAACCACATACAGTGTTACCTACCGTCCAGAAACCAAAGGTCTGGTTTCTATTCCTGAATCTGAGATTAGACTTTCAGATGGATTATATGAGCAAAACCCTGGATGGTAAAATTGATTGTGAAAGAAAATCGAAGAAAGATGAAATTATTTAGAAATATTAAATTGATGGCTTTGGGTGCTGCAGTATTAGTCAGTGCGTGCGAGCCGATCGAAGATAGAGATACGCTAAGCAATAGTTTTGACCCTGACAATATAGAACTTGAAGTGGTACAATCCACTCCAGGTGGTAATGGGTTGACGCTGAAGATGAATACACCAGGGGTCATTGGCTTTTGGGATTATAATATCAATACAGCGTATACAGATGAAGTAAAGGTGAACTATCCAATTCCAGGAGAGCAAACCTTTACATATAGTGTGGCTACAGCATATATGCCCAATGGTGATCCAGGGGAAACAGAGTATATTGAGAAATCAGTTACTGTTAACATTGAAGTTCTAGATCAACCTTTGCCAGAGGCTTATTATGCTTTGGTAGGACAAGATTTAGGAGGTAAGACTTGGGTATTTGATGGTGGGCCTGCTGCAGATGGCAGACAGTGGTGGTTCATGTCAGATCCAGGAAACCCATGGGGGATTTGGTGGAATGCAGCAGGTGATTGTTGTCCTCCTGCAGATGCAGCAGGTAAAATGGTTTTCGATCTAGATAGAGCCGCTAATTTTATCTACTATGCAGATGCTGCTGGAGACCCAGTTACTGGAGGTACGTTTACTTTTAATTCTGATTATACTAAACTGACCATTGGTGGAGGCACCAATCTATTAGGAACCATTCCTGGATCTGGTGGAGGAAATGCTGGTGTATACCAAATTGTAGAATTGACTGCTGACAGAATGGTTCTTTTTGTTCCTGATGCAGAGTGGGCTACAGGCTGGACCTGGGTATTTGTTCCAGAGGCTTAATAAAGTTTTTCAATAGTTGAGAGGGTGTATTCAACACCCTCTTTTAAATTTTGATTAATGTTTGAATTATGAAATTGCATTAATCATGCTTTTTTTTAAGTAGTATAAAAGGGGGAGAAGTCCCCCTTTTTTATTTAAGTTAATTTATTACTTTTTACTACAAATAATCACTCCTGTAGACCACTCCATTTTTGTCATGGTGAGGTCTTCACGGGATTGCAGGTAGTCAATCAGTGCGGTGGCTTTTTCGGCGTGTCCCTCAGGCCAATTGGGTTGGGGAGTCATGTCATCGATGACATATAGACCGCCGACTTTCAGTAGTGCGAGTGTTTCGTCCAGCGCACTGTATTTGCCTGGCCATGCATCTGCAAAGATCAAATCAAAAGACTCTCCCTTGTATTCCTTTATCCATGGAGTTCCGTCTGCGCAGATCAGTGATATGCGATCATCTGTACTGAAAAAGCCCTTAGCGATTTCGGTCAATTGCGGGTCATTGTCGATGCTGATTAGCTGGGATTGACTATCCATGCCATCAATCATCCAGGCAAGTGAAAGACTCATGCCTGTCCCTAGTTCGAGAAAGTTGCCTGCAGGTTTAGAGGCTATCAAAGATTTGAGCAAGGTGCCGATAAATAGGTCTGAAGGCATGGAGAAGCCAATTTCTTTGCATTTAGCTTCCAGCTTAGGATATACAGCCGGGATATCAGTGATATGGTTTTGGTTCATTGGTTTGATAGTTGTTGGTATGGTTTTACTAAGATGTTACTTTTTTTAATCTTTACAGCATCCTTTGACTATTGTTGCCGGAAAACGCAATTGTTTTAAATATTCATCTTCTGAAGGGTAGATGAAATTAGATTCTTTCACCACTCCCACCTCTTTGACCGAAGTGTCGCTGTTGAAATAGCTACCGAAGACCAGATCCCAAAATGGTAATATGTTTCCAAAATTTTTGGCCTCATCTAAAATGACACTGTGATGAAAGTGGTGTAGATGTGGAGTGACAATCAGGTAATCTAAGAGGCTTCTTCTCGTCAGTATATTGGCGTGTGAGAGATAGGCGATGACCACATGTAGCACCCCTACTCCAAAAATCACATCCTCATGGAATCCTAATAAAAGCAGCGGGACAATTTTGAGGAAAGTATTGAGTAGCATGTTGACAGGGTGCATCCAATTGGTTTTGAACCAATTGAGACCGGTAGGTAAGTGGTGAATGGAATGAATTTTCCAAAGAGCTAAGCTGATTAAAGACCTGCTGTTGCCAACATGACTGACGCGATGGTAAAAGTAGGGGAGCAGCTCGCCGATCAGGTTGGCCAATGCAAAGTTGATCCAAAAAGGTAGATGTTGATTCCATGTTTGGTTGAGATCAAAGAAAGATTGAATATTGAGTATCAATGTTAAGGCCAGTGCTCGACCCAGGCTATCAAAAATGGCAGTGGAGGCAAAATATTTGAGGTCTATAGATAATGAGGATCGTGTGCTTTTCCATTCCAACTTTTTAGGGATCAGGCGTTCTAATAAGAATATGTAGCCGGCTGTACTGACAAATATGATAAAAGAGACTAGAGTTAAGTTCCAATTCTGATCAATAGAAAGTGATGCCATGGCACCTGCGACGATCAGCCCCAGAGGAATGGCTGCTTTAATTGTAAAGTTGTTTTTCATTTTACCTTTATAGTCGAATGACCTAAGGAAAGGAGTCACAATTACAGAGAAAAGTTCAGTTTTTTCATTTCCTTTTGTAGATCGACGGGCAATTCACAGTCCGTTTTTAGCTCATATTCTACTATCTGACCACTTGAATTATAATTAATATCTACACAGTCACTGATCATGGCTCTGAGTTTTTTTCGAGCCCTTTTAATCCTTGATTTGGTAGCACTTAGGCTTAGCTGTAGGCGATCCGCCACTTGTTGTTGAGGTATATTCTCTACATCGCTGAGGTAGAGGGCTTGTGCATATGTATCAGGTAAATAATGCTGGATCACAAACCCTACCAAATCACAAGCGCAGGCTGATGGAGAACTGTTGGAGCTCCATGTTTCGACTGTTCGATTTATTTTGCGATAGTAGTCTGCTATCGTGTTTCTTGTCACTTGATACAACCAGGCCTTTGGATTGTGGATGGTTCTGTCACGAGCTAGGGCCAGTTTTAATCCCACCTCTTGTAGAATATCAGCAGCATCTTCGTGATCATTCACTTTACTCAAGATGAATTGATTGATAGAATTTTTGTATTGTTGCCAGAGTTTTTCTGTGTCCATGCTTCAAATGAATGATCTAATCCTCATACGAGAGAATGAAGCATTAGTGTTCACCTCCCTGATAAATCCACATAGGTTCGGTCTGGCCGGCACGTTCGAATCCTACTTTCTTGTAGAAGTCGATGGCTTTGCCATCTGCCGTAAGCATCTGCATGTGAAAGTCGGCATAGTGCTCTTGCATTTTGTCCATGATCTGCTGACCAATACCCTGTCCCTGATAGTCCGGATGTACCAGGAGGTGGGGATAGTACACCATCAGGTAACCATCTGAGATCGCATTGCCTATCCCAACCAATCGATCATCAGCCCAGGCCGATACCAAGGCATGTGAATTCATCAGCGCTTTGTACAGTAGATCCGGTTTGTCAGCTGCACTCCAGCCATTGGCTCGATACAAGTCGACGATGGAGTCCTTGTTGATGTTTCTGTCTTCTGATATTCTAATATCCATTGCGATTGAATTTATATAAAATAAATAAGCTATCCTGCTCATTCGGATATTGTGAGATAGAATATTTAATTTCCCGGTTTAGATCAATCAAAATTCCCAACCCGGTGCACAATCATTATCTGGATGTACTAGAGCTTCACGAAGGAGCCAGTAAAGCTGAAGTAAAGAAGGCTTATAGAAGACTGTCTAAAGTCTACCACCCGGACTTGAATAAGAGCGAGGATGCACAGCAAAGGTTTATTGAGATCACTGAGGCTTACAAATTCCTGATGGATGTGGGGCCGCGTCCTCAGACCATTCATCAATCTGAACCAGACTATGGATATGATCCAGATGTGGAAGCCTACCGACAGTGGAGAGAAAAAGCCAAGGCCTATGCCAGACAAAAGCAAAGAGACGCCATTCGTCGGCAAAACGAACTGATCAAAAATCTCTTGCGATTTTTCAATTATGCCACTTTTGTCATGTTGGGATTTAACATTCTGTTAGAGCTGGATCGTTATCTACCTATGGACGAAGCACCTTATGAGGAGTTTGAGTATCATCGCAACCGCGGCTATCATGATTATGTGGAGTTTGCTGAATTCGAAATGAAATTTGATCAGGGATTGATCAAGGAGTTTGATGTGGGGCAGCCAGTAGTAGTCAGTTCGACTCCTATCTTTGCTACTCCTGTGTATCTACACTATACCCAAAAGAGTGGTAAGAAACACACTGCCTATGATAGATACTCGCTAGCAGGCTTTTTCAGTTTTATGATGAAACTCGTGTTTCTTGGCGTACTTCTTTACTTCATTACACGCAATCTGGATACGCAACTTTCATTGGCGATTGTATTGATGTTTATCTATTGGTTCGAGTTGATCTTGTTCTAATCGGATCATTTTTTCTTTCAAAAATATTGAACTAATCTAGAGCTTTTGCCCTGTTTTCGGTTCTATTCAATCAGGCATGAATTTTTAGAAAGCAGAATAAATTGGGTTGAATCAGATATTGTCATGGGGTTACCGACATCAGGACTATTGTAGTTTCTGTGGTGGAAATCCCATTCGCTTTTTTTACCTTTGAGAGGTAAAACACATCCCTATGAGGCAGTCAATCAAATTTACCAAAAACTTCTACTTCATTGCTACCGTAGTATTTTTGATCTGGATGCTGTTTTTTGATTCTAATGATTTTTACTCCCAGTACCAGTTGAAAAACAAGGTGGAGGAATTAGAAGATCAAAAAGCTTACTATCAAGACAAGATCAAAGACACCGAGGCAGATCGAGAAGCCTTGCTCAACGATGCGGAACTCCTCGAAAAATTTGCCCGTGAGAAATATTATATGAAAAAAGATGGCGAAGAGGTATTCGTCGTGGTAGAAGAATAATCCCATATGAAAAAGTTAAGCCTGTGTTTGTCCTTTGTTTTAGTGTCCCTATTGTCTTTTGCTCAGTCTGAGCATGGCTATACCATAGAAGGGGAGGGAAAAAAAAGAAATTCCAAAAATGTAGACACGGATTGGACTGAAAATTTCTTTCTGGGAGGAGGAATCAGTGGATTGTATTTTAATCAAAACGAAACTGTTTTTGGATTTGCTGTAAACGGTGGATATAGATGGTCTGAGCGATTCATTACAGGTGTTAGTATGGGGTATTATTATCACGGGTTTAAGAACCCTGATTTCCATTATAATATATATTCTCCCCAGTTATTTGCACAATATCGAATCTATGGGCCCATCAATGCTATGGCGCTTTATGAATACAATTTTTTGAAGAGCAGTATTGGAGATAAGTTCTCCTATGATGGACTGTTTTTAGGTGGTTCGTACAATCAAAGCATAGGCAGCAATGGGGTGGTCAGTATCTTTGTACTGTACAATGTACTCTATGATGAGTTTGATCAAGAAAGTGGTTACAGCTCTCCTCTATATTATGGTATGAACTTCATGTTTGGTTTTTGATTACCAGTACCTGTTTCTTATTCTTTCCTTTCTAATTCTACTATAGAATAGTATAAGTAGGCTCATTAGTTCTATCTATTTCATGTGGAGACATTTAATTTTTACCTAAGAATAGGAGAGAGAGAGAATGGGTGATGAAAAAAATCAAGGGATTTATTGTGTTAATTATCAGTGGCTTAGTCTGTTTTAGCTTGTTTGTTTCCGAATGAATGCTTGTGAATCTTTTCATTTTTGGCACAATGATTGGAAGATTCGGGTTAGAACCAAATTATTAGAGCTATGATGGTACACAAGACAAAACTATTTATCGCGAGTATGATGATCACCCTTTTGGCAGTCGCTCCTGCAATGGCACAGAAGCATCATCATAAATGTAAGCACCATTGTGACCGACCTAAAAAAGTGAAGTACTGCGGGCCACCATCGTGGGCACCTGCTCATGGTCACCGAGCACAGGTCAACCAGCATAGACACATTTACTATCCTGAACATGATGTATACTATGACACGCAAAAAGAAGTGTACATCTATGTAGATCGAGGAGGATGGAGAGTGAGTGCTCGTTTGCCTTTGCCACTTCGCAGGATGCACATCGAATCTAGTACCCAGGTAGTATTGGATACACAGACTGAGTGGCCACAGCGATACAACGAGACGCACCGAAGACAATATAGACCAACTAGAACGGCATCTTATGGTCGTAGGACTTATTACAGAAACTACTGATCCTGCACGATGGGTTAGGAGTCAAAAACAGCATATAACCGCTTTCCGAGAGGAAGGCGGTTTTTTTGTTATATAAAGTTCAAAGTTTTTTTATGGAGTATAACACATGGTAATCAGTCGGTGGCAGGAGAAATCTGGATACCAGACAGTCGATCGAAGATGAATACAATGGGCTGCTGGGCCACACTTTGAAATAGAGGAGTGAGGATGCGGTGGGCATTGTCTTCAGTCTGAACGAGGATGCCCATTTTTAAGGCTGAATCTTTGATGTTGCTTTCGGCCTCCTTGTAAAGCCGCTCCATAAATGCTTTTCTGTCTTCACGATTCATGTAGTCGATCTGCAAGTCGTAGATACGGGAGTTTTTCAGATCTAGTTTGAAGTAGCACAGCTCGGGTTTTGGTAGGCGAATGAAAATGGTATCCTCCCTGTATACAATATCTTTTTCCGTTACCAGAGTAAGGTCGATGCAGCCAACCGCTTCTCCCTGGGAGATCAATACGGCCTTTGAATCGGGCACAGGTTTGTATTTGAAGAGGCCCAGATCGATACTTTCCACCACATTTTTAATCTCAGTGACTTCCTGGAAATTGTAACGGGTCAGTTCAATTTTACCCATTTGTTCCACTTGACTCAGCAGGGTAGATACACGTGTTTCCTGAACCGCCTCACTGTTATCACTAAAGAATTTTTCTTCCACTACCATCCACGATAGGATAAGCAAGAGTAGCAACCATGGAAGAATTTGCAGAATCGTTCGGATCAATCGTGTCATGATCGGAAATTACAATATTTATTTGGGAATAGGAGGAAGGGGCAAAAGCTTTCCAAATCAGTTGTCTATTGATACCTCCTTTTTCGTTCGGTAAAACAAACCCAATAGCGACCCCACTAATACTAGAATGGCCAGCGTAGGCTTTGCCCCAAAGATAATAAGCCCGATGACCAGGCCAGCCACTCCACCAAGGGCACTTCCGATGAATCGCCCTTTGTTTTTATTGCCCTTGATTACATAGATCATGGCAACAGCCATTGTCATTCGGAGGGCTCCTCCGACGATGGTGATATCCACAATACTTCTCCAGAAATAAGTCACCACAAAAGCCAGAAGCACTGTAAGCACTGTGGCGATTCTGACACCTTTCACTTTCTGATCAGGAGCTATTGATATGCTGGTATGAGAAGCCACCGCAAAGATGGCACTGTCGGCGGTGCTCATGAGCCCTGCGAAGAATAAAACAAGTAAAAGAGGGATCCAGCTGGCTTCCATGATATGCTGAGCCGCATAGACAAAGACCATATCTGGGTCCAAAGTGCTGTCTTGCCGATAGACATACAGACCAAGTAGTAAGAGCAGAAAGGCAATCAATAAAACGGGTACTATGGCCAAACCCATACCACGTTTCAGTGAGCGCTCGTCTTTGGCAGCATAGCACAGCTGGTAGCGATCCGCCAGTCCAAATACAGAAAGCCCACCATAGAGCATCAGTCCGATGATGCTGCCGATGCTCACTTTTTCGCTGGTAGTGGTGTTGATCAGTTCGTGCCCTTGTCCCTGAACGATTCCATAGACCAGTAGCCCTAAAAAGAATAGTATGATGATGGCTTGAACTACATCAGTGAGTACCACGGCTTTGTATCCGGAAGCCAGGACATAGGCGAGGACTACTCCTGAGGTAATCAGCAAGGCTACTTCGTACGAGAATAATTGGAAGTAGGAAATGACTTTAGCTCCGCCGGCCAGTGAAAGGAGTATCCAGAAGAACTGAACTGCCGTAGTGATGCCATTGGTTAGCCAGGCGGTTTGGACAGAACCCGTGGTATGGGCTGGCAGATCCCCTTGCGTATAAAATTTTCCAATGGTCGACATTCGAAGGATTCGAGGAGAGGCCCAGAGGGCAAAGAGGAGGTAGCCGATCACTGCTCCTAACAGTAGTCCGAACATGCCCGGTCCAAATTTGTAGGCATAGCCGGTATAGCTAATGAGTGTGCTGACCCCTATGGCTCCAGCGAATTTGGAGAAAAGAATGGTCCAACTGCCGCGATCACGTCCACCTATTAGATAGTCTTCCTGATTAGAAGAACGGGAAAGGTAGAGGGACAATCCAATGATAAAGACAACATAAATGAGTAGGT
Organism: Reichenbachiella ulvae; assembly: GCF_025833875.1. Classification (NCBI taxonomy): domain Bacteria; kingdom Pseudomonadati; phylum Bacteroidota; class Cytophagia; order Cytophagales; family Reichenbachiellaceae; genus Reichenbachiella; species Reichenbachiella ulvae. The sequence continues at coordinate 5,146,716 of NZ_JAOYOD010000001.1, forward strand.
AGATATACATAGCAGTCGATTTTCAACGAGCGTGAAAATACAACGACTGTAATGATATTATCAAATTAAGTTGGGCATAAAAAAAGCATCTGGTTTTACCAGATGCTTTTCTATATTTTGAGACTTTTTTGGACTCGTATCAAGCCGCCTTTATTTACTTCATTTTGTCTTTTACCGTATCTGTGATGTCCTGCACATCGCTCACATCAAAGACAGGCATCTCTGTGAGCTTGGCATAGTTGGCATAGAGCTCCTTGAAATAGATATCTGTGAAGCGATCTTTGTCAATGAACTGAGGGCCTACAACGGGGAATTTTTCTAAAATTTTATCATTTGTAAGTTTGAGTAACACCCTAAGGATTTTTAAGAAGTTTACTTCTTCAGGCTTGATGGAATCATCAGCTTGCACTGTTTTAATGGCTGATTCAAGAAGTAGAAGTTCTTGCTCTTCGTCCATTTCAATTCTTTTTACTCGCTTGAAATAGTCATCAAAAAAATCGATTCCACGTCTGTTGACGTGATCGATTAACTCGGCTAATTCATCTTCAATGTTTAGGTCTCCAAAAAGTTTGTCACTTGCGTTTTCCTTGATCAAGGCTACTTCGTCTTGAGAAATATGTGTATCGCATATCATGAATGCGAATACTGTTTGAAGCAAAAGTCTTTGGAATTCGGTGGGGATTGATTGATTTGTCATGCTCTTATCTTGGTATTTGGTCGAATTAGTTCAATTTAACAAATAATGAATATTATTTGACCTTTGCCAGTGACAATCTGCTGATTGAACTTGGCTTTTGAGTAGTCGGATGCTGTCTTCCTCCAGTCAGTTCTTGTACTCGTTCGGATAGATAGTAATCCAATTCGCGAAGGTAGATGATTCCGTCTTTTTTCACATCGGCTTTTCCTTCTTGAAGCCCTTCTATGAGTGATAGAGTAAAAGCACCATGGCCCCAATCTGGATGCTCAAGAGAGTATTCATAGCCCGTAGCAGCAGCCATAATCACTACTCCATACTCTTTGCCAGACAATTCACGAACTGCTTCTGTGTTGCTTAGGCTTTTTTGTCCCATGTTGTTGCCTAGTTGGCCACTATGACAAGTATCTATGAACAAAACTACTCGCGCAGACATGTTGCCTACCAGATCAGAGAAGTCTCTCCAGTCGATGCAGGATATTCTTGGGTTACGTGCATCACCATCGTGGGGTACTATGTAGAAGTTGTCTTCTACATTCATGCCATGTGTGGCAATGAATATGATCACGAAATCGTCGACTGTCGTATACTCTTCCAGGCGCTGGAAGGTTTTTAGGATTTTTGCTCTCGTGGCATTCTCGTTAGTCAGCTTCAAACTAGTGACACCACTGAACATTTTGTCCTTTTGACCTTTGAAAAGTTCATCAATCGCATCGGCATCATCATCGGCATATCTAAGGTCCAAACTGGAATCGGCAAATTCAGAAACACCGATCGATACCATATAGAGATTACTCTTTTTAACTTTAGTTTCGACCGGATCTAAAGTGAGGGTGGTATTGTCCCTGTTGCCCGCATAGCTTGGAACGTAAGTTTCTGCTGGCTCCTCGGCAGGCTCCTCATAGGTTTCTACTTCCGTTTCTTCTACTTCTGAAGTTTTTTCTCCCTGATCTTCTTCAATACTCTCAAAAGCAATCATTCTCTCCCCAGATAGTACTTTGGACTGTTCGTCCACTGCAAACACAGTAAAGGCGTAGCTTTGATTTGTTCCTTCTGGAAGCTCTACATCCAATTCAATTTTTTCCGCATAGCCATCTCCGGAAATAGACAAATCAGATTCGTGATAGATAGGTCTACCGTCTGCCAAAAGCTTCAATTGGCTTACAGGAGAGTGGGATTGAATAGTGAAAGAGACAGAAGTTTTATTTCCTTTTACGATCAGGTTAGGTTCTGTAATCCATTTGATGACGGGTGGATCGATTTTCTCGGCTGGTTTGTCCGTAAGGTTCAATTGAGAAGCAACTGCATCATATGACTTTAAATCCAAAATAGCCTTGATTACATCCGGCCTATGATAAAAGGTGCTGAAGGCAGATACATCGTGAAATTCTGCAAGGGAATTTCGCCCCATGTTGATGTGCCAGCCTATGTATTTTTCTCCTCCGGCAGATGCTTCATAAAAACCCTGTGGAGTCCAAATTACCCATTCGTTGTCTGATGCAACAAAAAGAGTAACCAGATTTTCTCCAGTCTGATTGTTCCATATTTTGATGGTCTGATCGTTGCTTGCGGATAGCAGTAGGTTCTCTGATGCGAAATCAGTTAATGCCCAAACTTCTCCTTCATGACCATCAAAAGAACCAAGTAAACTTCCATCAGTTTTAAATTTTTTCAAGGAATAGGTTGAACCTATGGCAATAGCCTGACCATCATTGAGGTAAGTGAAGCTTCTAAGATCACCATCTTTTTGTTCATCCAAATTGATCGTTCTACCTCCAGCTAATAGGGAAGAAGAGGAGGATTTTTCCAAAGTCATGCCCCCTTTTGACAGAGTGGCTGTGTGAAACTCGGTTAAGGATTCAGGCGTTTGATTCAGAAGAAGTTCATCAAGATCAAATACCTTTTCTAATTTGACATCATCTAATAAACCTGTTAGGTTACTTTGACTGAAGGCAATTTCATTGCTTGCTTCATTCACACCGATTCCAAATACACTTTTTCCTTTACCTACTAAGTTTCTTTCGAGCGTCCCGGATTTGGTTTCCCAGATTAATATATTCTTATCATCGCCACCTGCAGAAGCTACATAATTTCCTTGCTTTCCTTCGAATTGGGCGAATGAAGCACTGGTGATCGCACTGACTGCATTGGTGTGGTAATCAAATTTAGAAATTGGGCTTTGTGTGCTCAGGCTATAGACCAGACCAACTCGGCCCATGGCAGTCAGGTATTGACCATCGGCAGATCCCTCCAGTACATTGACCGCTCCAGGTAATTCATCAAATGCCCCCATGAATTTGCCTTCTTCGGTCCATTTGATGATCTGACCATCCTCACCTGCAGAGTAAAGATTGCCACCGACATAACATACATCTCGAATCGCATCCGAGTGTACTTTGAATTTGCTGGATGCACTGCCACTTGTGGCCCAGGTTCTAATATATCCATCCACATCGCCTGCAGCAATATTGGCTCCATTTTCGCTGATATCAATGGCACTGACTATAGATGGAATACCGCTGATGGTTTTGATTTTAGAAGGTGCTCGTGGCGAGGTGATGTCCCAAACGATAATGGATTGGTCAGCAGCTACACTGATGAGCTTAGAACCATCTTTGGAGACTACCATGTCCAGAACTACATTAGAATGCCCCTTGAATGGAGTAATTAATTTTTCGTTGATCAAATCCAATACTCTGATCTCTCCAATTTTTTCTCCCTCTCCATTTTCGTGATCGAAATAACCACCCAAAAACAAGTAATGCTGGTCCTTAGAAAGAGCAGCAGCATAGATCCTACCATTCACTCCTCCTTCAGTTTCGAATCGGTAGGTTTTGGCCAGTGTACCACTGGCTACATCCCAAACTCTAACCGTTTTGTCTTCAGATACAGAAAGTAATTTTTGGCCATTCTCAATAAATTCTAAATCGTGAATCAAACCTGCGTGCCCTTGATTGTCGATGCTTAATTGTTGTGCATTGGCTTGAGTCAAGAAACACGTAAGTGTAATTACAGTCAGTAAGATTCTCATAAGTTCTAGTATTGTAGTTTTTGGAATTACCTACTCATGGTAGTGATGTTGAGCCGAGCTTCTGCTTTTAACTCTTCAGTTTTTCGAGATACTTTGAAGCCTCTTGTTTTTTGAATGATAGCTTCTGCATCTTCCTGGATAAACTTATATCCATATTGTTCTTTAGTAGCTAGTGGAGGGAAAGGCTCGCTTTGAGCATTGAGTTGCAAGATTTCGAACCCAAAGGGTTGCGTACATTCGAATATTTCTGGCAGCTGGTAGGCTTTATTGACATACTCACGACCCAGGTAATAATCATCAAGCAACAAAACTTTACTGCCATCTGCCAGGTGATAGATGAACCTGATGTAGCATTCCTTGTTCGCCTTGATGAATAGCTTCAATTCTTCTCCTTCTGTGTAGATGAGGTTGTCTTTTCCTTTGTTGGTGAATACTTCTACTTTCAGTCCGCCACCTGTGATTTCATTTTTGGCAAACTGCTTCATGCTCACCAGCGCATCTTCATAGTTTTCCGGCTTATAGGCAACTTGTAGATCGTCGAGGGCTTGTGTGGATAGATAGCATTCAGCACTTGCGACTGCCACAGAGTTTTTTTGCTCTCTTGTAAGCGTACTGATTTTTAGCTTTCCTGGTTCTTCCCAGTAGGTTCCGTTCAGAATCAAAGCATCTTGATCCTGGCTTCCTTCTGTAGCTACTTTGAATCCTTGCTGAATTAGTTTTTGCTGAAGACTGGAAGTCATTCTTCTGGAGAATGGACTAGTCATTGGGGTATCTTCAAAAGTGAAGTTGTTGATGCGAATGATTTTGTCTACCTCACCAATGGTGAGTTTCAACGAGTGAGCAATGGCAAACGCTGCATCATCAATACTGCTTTGTTCAGTGCTTCTGAGTTCACTTAATTCCTTATCTATGTTGACCTTGTGTCTGTTGAACAAGTCACGTTTTACTGCTGGGTGATTATAGTCTCCAGTCAATGTGATGAGCATGGTGATGTTTTGCTCAATGTTTTTTAGTGTGGTTTGCATTTCGTAAAGGCCTTTCAGCGCTTTGTCTTTTTCACCACTGTTTAGTTGGTTTTGAATGATGGCAAATTTGGTATTGACCTGATCGAAGTACTGGTTCGTCTCATTGCTGTACTGATTGATCACGTCATCTTTCTTAGCATAGGCAAATGCATAACCTACCTTTTTTCTTTTGTCATAGAAGGTTTCAAATTTCATCCCAGCAATACTCGCATTACTTACTGAGGTGCTGCTTCGTTTGAAATCTTCATGAGTATTGGCATTTACATTATGAATGTTAAGTGTGCTGATACTTTGAATATCAACCAAAATACTTTCTACCAATTGGTCCTGACTATATCCCTTCAGTCTATTGAGTAGATCGGCTTCAGGTTCTTCGTTTAAGTTGCGTTCGGACATAAACCCAATGAGGTATTCTGATTGGGGGTAATTGGCATTTCTGTATACAAAATTAGTCCAGGCAGGTGCTTGTCCTAATGCAACGAATAGTGGCAGTAGTATGAAAGAAATAGTAATAAAATGGGTTTTCATCTTGAGCAATTTAAAAAGGAGGGGAAAACACCCGTTTTCCCCTCGATTGATATTAAGGTCTTCGGTTTGATCTTTTTAGAAGTTCATCAACTTATCCAGTTTTTCTCTGGTTACGTTGGTTTTGTCTTCTAGCTCTTGCTGAATCACTTCTTTGGCAGCTTGCTTTGCCAATTCCTGGCTATAAGCCACTCTGATTTGACATTCGTAGTTTTTGTCTTGCTTTCTGTACAGTTCAGTCAAAGGAATTACTCTTGCCAATTTCTGAGAGATTACTTCAGTAGAAGCAGAAACAGTTTGCTGGATAGTAGCAGCATCTTCAGCACTTAATTGCTCTGTAGAGATATTTGTCTCTATCAAAGAAGCGATGCTCGAGCTAATTCTACCTGCCAGGTCTTGCTTAGCGATAGTCGAAGCTTGTAGCTTGGCAGCTGACTGTGTTCCTGCCAGGGCACTACCTGATCCCACAAAGTATGCAGGGAAACCATAGTCGTCTACTTCTGCTTCTTTCATCCATGCTCTTTCGATTTGTTTGTCTAAAGGCATCGTGCCTGGCTGTGTATACCAGTCATCTTTTTCAATTCTTTTCGCTTCTTTTCTAGCATCTTTGATTGCTTTGTCTTTTAGCTCTTTTTTTAGGGCTTTTATGTCTTTTTTGTCCTGCTGTGCTTCTGCGGAAAATACAATAAGGCATGCAAATAGCAGGCTTAAAAGAGATAGGTTTCTAGTTTTCATGATATTTTGATTTAAAGCATTATTTAATGGTTCCAAGATAGATGCAAAGGCACCATATTCAAAAATAATTCGATGAATTAAACATCCCCACCGTTGACCATCATATTTTAATAGAGGAACACTATAAACAAAAAATACATCAATTAAAGATTGGAAAAGTTAAATTTGCCGGCAATGGAAGAAGTGTACGAAGAAGGAGAATTGCATGAACACTACCGAATTGTGGTAGATCCGAAACAGGATTTGCTTCGTTTGGACAAGTTTCTCATGGATAAACTGCCCAATATTACCCGAAACAAACTGCAAGAGTTAATCAAGGATGGTTTTGTAAAGGTGAATGAGGCTAAAGTTAAGCCGAACTATAAAGTCCATCCGGAGGATGTGGTTTTGGTGGAGCTGCCGGAACCCCCGAGAGATACGGAAGTAGTACCAGAAGAGATTCCTTTGAATATCGTATATGAGGACGAGCATCTGCTGGTAGTCAATAAGGAGGCCGGTATGGTTGTCCACCCTGCTCATCAGAATTGGTCGGGCACACTGGTCAATGCCCTGACCTGGCATTTCCAGAATTTACCAACCATGCCTGACAATGATGGCCGACCTGGGTTGGTTCATCGAATCGATAAGGATACATCGGGACTGCTAGTGATTGCCAAAACAGAACTAGCTATGAATAGCCTGGCCAAGCAGTTTTTTGATCACAGCATCGAGCGAACCTATTATGCGTTGGTTTGGGGAGAACCAGAAGAAGAAAAAGGAACGATCAATGTGAATCTGGGTAGAAGCCTGAAGGACCGAAGAGTTACAGCCCCTTTTCCAGAGGGGGATTTTGGTAGAACCGCTATTACACATTACGAGGTGCTGAAGAACCTGCGCTATGTTTCTTTGATCAAGTGCAATCTGGAAACGGGAAGAACCCATCAGATTCGTGCGCATCTCAAATATTTGGGGCATCCCTTGTTTAATGATGCTACCTATGGCGGAGATCGAATTATCAAAGGGACAACCTTTACAAAATACAAACAATTTGTCGATAATTGCTTTAAGATAATTCCTCGGCAGGCACTACACGCCAAATCACTTGGCTTTGTACATCCCGCCACTAAAGAATTTGTTCAATTTGATTCTGAATTGCCTTCCGATTTTCAGTCAGTGATTGAAAAATGGGAGAACTATGTTAATACTGTTGACTAATGCAAATATTTAGGTATCTATGGTACTACTCCTTTTGGTTATACGTTCGTACCTGTCTTCATTTTTATTATAAGAGAATTAAAGTAGTTGGGTACGACAAGGTGCCCAAAGGAGTGCCCATCATTTTTGGAGCGAATCATCAAAATGCTTTGGTGGATCCACTGCTGATGACTACACATATTTATCAAATGACGCATTACCTGGTAAGGGCAGATGTGTTTAAGAATCCCATCGTTAGACGTTTCCTGAATTCTCTAAACCTGATGCCAGTCTATCGTGCGCGCGATGGGGTGAATTCTATCAAGGCAAACCAGCAGATATTTAAAGCTTGCTTTGATGCTTTTAAGGTAGGGGAGTCTTTGATGCTTTTTCCAGAAGGTACACATGATGATCGATGGGTAGAGAAACCCATGAAGAAAGGAATCGCAAGAATAGCACTTGGAGGTCTGAGCCAGCCAGATTCTGTAAAGGAGCTTTACATAGTACCTATCGGATTGACTTATTCAGGAATGAAGAGCTTTAGGTCGTCTATGGTGCTGCACTATGGCGAGCCCATCAAAGTGGAAAAGCAGGAGGAGATTGCAGAAAATATAGATCGACTGAAAAATCAATTTGAGTCATCACTCAAGCACTATCACGCGGCATTGCCCGAAAAAGGCTATGATTACTTAGAGAAAGTGTTTTTTCATAATCAGGACGGAAAGACACTGATAGAAGACTACCAGACGATCAATGAACAGTCGCGAATCATAGATGAGCGAGCCACCGATGAAGAAAAGCAAGAAATTCTGACCTTATCAAAAGAATTGGAAAAGGGAGGGTTGAAATTTCCGTTTCCTAAAAGGAAGTCTCCAATTTTGAATGCGCTTTTTGCAGCTTTATTGAGTCCATTGGCATTGGTGGGGTTCATCCTCAATCTTCCCATTTTATTTGTGCCATGGAAGATCATGAAAGGGATCAAAGACAAGGTATTTGTCGATACGATCTATTTTGGTGTAGGACTGGTAGGTTTTCCCACTCTTTGGTTGATTTATGCAGGCATTGCCTATAGTCAGACGTCTATGTGGCAATATGCCTTAGGTGCTTTAATTGCATCACCCCTGTCTTTGTTGGCTTTTGGTCGCTTTCGCTATGAATGGGATATCTATCAGCGCAATGCTGCATTCAATCGTTCAGAGCAATTGAAACAGACTTACGATAAGTTTCTGAAAAGTATAGAGCATCTCAAAGCTTACACCTCTTAAATCAACTGTGCAGAAGCAAAACGGTCTTTTTGATTAAGGTCTTGATGAATTGTGACATGCTGGTACCCGAGTTCGGTCAATAGGTCAGCAGTGGCTTTGCCATATTGCTCATTGATTTCAAAGAAAAGATACCCTTGCTTTTTTAAGCTATTCTTGGCCTTTTGGGCAATGACTTCATAAAAAAGTAAAGGGTGTTTGTCTTCAACAAAAAGGGCCAGATGAGGTTCGAATTCTAAAACATTTGAATGCATGGCTTCTTTTTCTGAATCTAAAACATAAGGTGGGTTACTTACGATGATGTCGAAGTAATCAAGCGGTAAGGATTCAATCAAAATATTTAATTGTCGAAATTCAATCTTACAGTTAAGTCGTGAAGCATTGCTTTGTGCAACTTCTAAAGCCCCCTTGCTAATATCGAAGGCCAATACCTGGGCAGTGTCGATTTCATGGTAGAGCGTGCAGGGAATGCAGCCTGAGCCTGTCCCTACATCGGCAAGGGTGACTTGATTCCATGGCTGGGTTTCTTTGATCAACTGGATCAATGACTCGGTTTCCTGGCGAGGTATTAGTACCTCTTGATTCACTTTGAATTTGCGGCCATAAAAATCTGACTCACCTATTATGTATTGTATGGGTTCGTGTTTAAGCAGGCGGTTTTCATAGTCATTGAGGTCTTTTAGCTTATCGGAATCGATAGTAGTTGAGCGATTGATAATGTAGCTAGTCGTATTCCATTCAAATAGGTGCTCTAGGGCTATTTTAGCAATGGCTTCCGCTTCATTTTGATCATAAATAGATTGTAGTTGGGAGGATAGCTTTTCCAGAGCACTTTTGGGAAATACTTGAGTCATGGGGACAAAAATATGGAAAGAAAACTATCTTTATCTCATGGATCATCCGACAGATTTGACTTACATGCGCCGTGCCCTGGAGCTGGCTTCTATTGGTTCGAAGGACGCTAGTCCTAACCCCATGGTGGGCTGTGTAATAGTGCATAATGGGAAGATAATAGGTGAGGGCTGGCATCAGAAATATGGAGGTCCACATGCAGAAGTCAATGCTGTTGCTAGTGTTGAAGATCAATCCTTGTTGTCAGAGTCTACCGTTTATGTTACCCTTGAGCCCTGTGCTCATCATGGTAAAACACCGCCATGTGCAGACTTATTAGTGGAGCATAAAGTCAAGAAAGTGGTGATTGCCAATGAAGACCCTTTTCCATTGGTCAATGGAGGAGGAATAGAAAAACTCAAAGCTGCCGGTATCGAAGTACAGATAGGTCCCCAAAATAAGGATGGGCTAAATCTGAATAGGCGATTTTTTCATGTTCAAAAAAAGAGGAGGCCATTTGTGGTTTTGAAGTGGGCACAAACCGCAGATGGCTATGTGGCACGCGAAAATTACGATTCCAAATGGATCAGTAACGCATACTCTAGAAAACTTGTGCACAAATGGAGGGCGGAGGAAGATGCCATTTTGGTAGGCAAAAATACTGTCAAATATGATGATCCAGCGCTGACTGTTCGTGGATGGGAAGGAGACCATCCTTTACGTGTCTTTATCGACAGGAATCTGGAACTGCCTAATGAGTTGAAGCTGAAGGACGGAGCGCTACCTACGATTTGCTACAATCTTAAAAAGTCGGAGACTTTAGATAATTTGGAGTATGTCAAATTGCCCAAAATTGACTTTATGAAATCTTTGTTAGAGGATTTATTTAGAAGAAAAGTTCAATCTGTATTGGTCGAAGGCGGGAGTGCAATCCTTCATGATGTGATTGATTCACGATTATGGGATGAGGCTAGAATATTTATTTCGGAGAATGAATTTAGAGTTGGTATCCCTGCACCGAGATTAATCGGAAATCAAATTTCCACTCAAAATATAGAAGGAGATAAGCTGATGGTTTTTAAGCCTTATGCATGATCAATATCTGAGTATGTCATCGAGACATCTTTTAACTTGGTTGATTTGATCATTTTCAATTTTGCCGATTTTCTTTTTTAGTCTCGTTTTGGATACAGACCGAATGTGAAAAGTTAATATTTCGGATTGTGTGGTTAGCCCATTTTGTTCATTCGGTTCTAAAACCACATTCCCTTTATAGTTTTTGACTTGAGTAGTCAATGGGCATACGATAACCACTTGTAGATGTTGGTTGAGTAGATTACCACTAATGATGACCGCTGGTCTTCTACCTGATTGTTTACTTCCCTTAGTTGGATCAAGATACAGCTCCCATATTTCACCCTGGTGCATTTGAGTCGGATAGATTCGATAAATAGTCCACCATACCTTCTTCTGCGATCATCATGATGTCCTCATCCTGACCTGCTAGCTTGTATGACTTAGTATATTCTGCTCGGTTGATTTGATCAAGATAGAGGTCTAATGCTCTTTCTATCAACTTGTTTTTTGGAAGCTTCAATTTTTGAGCTGTATCGTTCAAACGATCCAAAAGAGCAGAAGGTAATGAGGATGTAAAAGTCGTCATAACTGTATATTTATGCTTTGTAAATATACGAGATTTTACAGAGCTTGTTGATTTAAAGCTATAAAAAAAGCCTCTAACCAGTTAATGGTCAGAGGCTTTGGTCTTTTTATGTAGTACTGCGATTAACTACCGCATCCAACACATTCGAAATCTGAATTGGCTTGACCTTCTCTATCAGTAAGCGCAGCTGCTTCAGATACTTTGTTCGAATCTTTCTTTACAGTGAACTTAATCGCGTCTGCGGCTGCCTTCGTTCTCAGGTAATACATCCCCGTTTTCAGACCTTTTTCCCATGCATAGAAGTGCATAGAGGTCATTTTTCCGAAGTTAGGCTCTTGCAGGTGAATGTTCAAACTCTGGCTTTGGCAGATGAATGCACCTCTATCTGCAGACATGTCAATGATTGCCTTCTGAGAGATTTCCCAAACCGTCTTGTAGATTTCTTTGATCTCTTGTGGTATCTCAGCGATGTTTTGAATAGAACCATTGGCTTCCATGATTCTGTTTTTCATGCTGTCATCCCAAAGATTTAATTCGATCAAATCTTTCATCAAATGCTTATTCACTACAGTGAACTCTCCAGACAATACTCTTCTCAAATACATGTTGGAAGTATAAGGCTCGAAACATTCATTGTTTCCAAGGATTTGAGAAGTAGAAGCGGTAGGCATTGGAGCCAATAAGAGAGAGTTTCTTACCCCGTGTTTCTTTACCTCTTGCTTCAATGATGTCCAATCCCAACGATCTGTTGGAGTCACATTCCACATGTCATATTGGAATATTCCCTTAGATACTGGAGAACCTTTGAAAGTTTCGTATGGTCCATCCACTTTAGCCAAATCTTTCGAAGCAGTCATAGATGCAAAGTAGATCGTTTCGAAGATCTCTTTGTTCAATTTTCTTGCTTCTGGAGAGTCGAATGGCATTCTCAACTTCATGAAAGTATCAGCCAAGCCCTGTACTCCAATACCGATTGGTCTGTGTCTCATGTTTGAGTTTTTCGCCTCTGGTATTGGGTAGTAATTGATGTCAATTACTTTGTTCAGGTTCTTAGTGATCACATAGGTGATATCATAAAGCTTCTGATGATCAAATTCATTAGTTTCTTCATCGATATACATCGGCAGTGCAATAGAGGCCAAGTTACAAACAGCCACTTCGTCTGGAGACGTATACTCAATAATCTCAGTACATAGGTTACTAGATTTAATAGTACCCAGGTTCTTCTGATTTGATTTTTTGTTAGCAGAATCCTTGAACAGCATATATGGCGTACCCGTCTCGATTTGAGATTCAAGGATTTCAAACCAAAGGTCTTGAGCCTTTACGGTTTTTCTTCCTCTTCCTTCAGACTCATACTTAGTATATAGCTTTTCGAATTCTTCGCCATGTACTTCAGCAAGACCAGGGCATTCGTTTGGACACATGAGCGTCCAATCGCCATTTTCTTTTACTCTTTGCATGAAAAGGTCAGGAGTCCAAAGCGCATAGAACAAGTCTCTTGCTCTTAGCTCTTCCTTACCATGATTCTTTTTCAAATCCAAGAAGTCAAATATGTCGGCATGCCATGGCTCAAGGTAGATCGCGAAGCTTCCCTTTCTTTTTCCCCCTCCTTGATCTACGTATCTGGCAGTCATGTCAAAGTTTCTCAACATTGGCACGATTCCATTAGATACTCCGTTAGTTCCTTTGATGTATGACCCTGTCGCTCTTACATTGTGAATGCTCAATCCTATTCCCCCTGCAGATTGTGAAATTTTAGCAGTTTGCTTCAGTGTGTCATATATCCCGTCTATACTATCATCCTTCATTGTGAGTAGGAAGCATGAAGAAAGCTGTGGTTTTGGCGTACCTGCATTGAATAATGTAGGTGTCGCGTGTGTAAACCATCTTTCAGATAGAAGGTTATAAGTTTGAATGGCTGACTTGATGTCTTCTTTATGAATACCAACAGCTACTCTCATGAGCATGTGCTGTGGTCTTTCTACGATCTGACCATCTAGTCTCATCAAATAGGATCTCTCCAGTGTTTTGAATCCGAAATAGTCATATCCGAAATCTCTATCATAAATGATAGATGAGTCCAGTAATGCAGCGTTTTCTTTAATGATACCATATACGTCCTTAGCGATGAGAGAAGCGTTCTCTCCAGTTTTAGGATCGATGTAGGTATACAGTCTCTTCATCGTATTAGAGAAGGACTTGCTTGTTGTCTTGTGTAGGTTAGATATTGCAATTCTAGCAGCTAGCTTAGCAAAATCTGGGTGAATGGTTGTCATTGAAGCTGCAGTTTCAGCAGCCAGGTTGTCCAACTCTACGGTTGTTACTCCATCATAGATACCATTGATTACCTTTTTGGCAATGTCAATAGGTTCGATAAACGAAGTGTTGAGACCATAGCAGAGTTTTTCGATACGGGCGGTCACTTTGTCGAATTTCACGGATTCGCGGCGACCATCTCTTTTCATTACTAACATAGGGCGATAGGGAATAAGGGGTTATCTAATAATTAAAAATCTTCATCTAAACTAAACTTCGGTGAATCGTCATTTTTCTCATTCATGACGCCCGCTTTCTGATATTCGGCCACTCTCTTCTCAAAGAAGTTTGTTTTGCCTTGGAGAGAAATCATCTCCATAAAATCAAACGGGTTTTCTGCATTATATACTTTGTCGCACCCCAGCTCCATGAGCAATCGGTCTGCAACAAACTCTATGTACTGACACATCAACTCTGCATTCATACCGATCAATTTTACCGGGATAGCGTCAGTTACAAATTCTTTTTCAATAGTCACCGCATCGCAGATGATCTCCTGTACAGTTTCTTCTGATAGTTTATTAACCAAATGATTGTTGTAAAGCAGGCATGCGAAATCACAGTGAAGACCTTCGTCTCTTGAGATCAATTCGTTGGAGAATGTCAGTCCTGGCATCAGGCCTCTTTTCTTTAACCAGAAAATAGAGCAGAAACTACCAGAGAAGAAAATCCCTTCTACAGCAGCAAAAGCAATTAATCTTTCAGCAAATGATCCATTATCAATCCATCTAAGTGCCCAATCAGCTTTCTTGCCTACGCAAGGGATGGTTTCGACAGCATGGAATAATTTATCTTTTTCTTTTGCATCCTTTACATAAGTGTCGATAAGTAAAGAATACGTTTCAGAGTGAATGTTTTCAATTGCGATTTGAAAACCGTAGAAAAATTTGGCTTCTGTATATTGTACCTCAGAAACGAAGTTTTCCGCCAAATTTTCATTGACGATCCCATCACTTGCTGCAAAAAAGGCCAACACATGTGTGATAAAATGCCTTTCCCCATCATTTAGGTTGTTCCAGTCTTTGAGGTCTTGACTTAGATCGATTTCCTCTGCTGTCCAAAAACTAGCTTCTGCCTTTTTATAGAACTGCCAGATGTCATTCTTTTCAATTGGGAAAAGAACAAAGCGATCCTTATTTTCTTTTAAGATAGGTTCGTTTTCAATGTTTTGATTTGCCATTACTCTTTTCTTGCTCTCTCTTTTTTTGTTGTTTAAAACTAGCTCCCTAGAATCAAAACAAACTAAAGCATTTTCCGGCCCATTCTTATGGATCGGTAAATGAATAGTTGGTGACTGTATACTTTTCTAAAGGGTGACCTGATCTATTGGTATGAGTAGTCCTTTGATCAAGCGGTACAAATATGAAAAAAACGCCTCAAAAAATCAATGTTGTGAAGGTGTCCGAGACCCTAAAATGGGATGTCTTGAAAATTTCTTTAACTGTCTGATAGGCAGTGTGATTAAGGGTGTTTTTTAATAATCACTTTACCTTAAAACGGGCGTTTTGGAGGGGTCGAAAAAAGTGAAAAAAAAATAATTTTTTTTATTCGGTGAAATTGCTATTGTCTGGCTTGGCTTTAAGTCTATATAATGTTAGTTTTGCACTCCAATTTTTTATAAGGCATATTTAATACATTATGTACGCAATAGTAGAGATAGCAGGAAAGCAGTTCAAAGTAACGCAAGACCAATTCGTCTACGCTCCAGGTTTGGAGGGCGAAGAGGGCGCTTCCGTAGAGTTTGACAATGTATTGTTAGTGGATAACGATGGCAAGGTCAAAGTAGGTACCCCAACTGTAAAGGGTGCGAAAGTAACAGGTAAAATCCTTTCTCAGGAGAAAGACGATAAAGTGATCGTTTTCAAAAAGAAGAGAAGAAAAGGATATAAGAAGAAAAATGGTCACAGACAGCCTTTGACCAAAGTATTGATAGAGACGATTAAATAATAATATACCATGGCACATAAGAAAGGAGCAGGTAGTTCTAAAAACGGAAGAGAGTCGCATAGTAAACGACTTGGAGTTAAGATCTTTGGCGGTGAGAAAATCGTAGCAGGTAACATCATCGTAAGACAAAGAGGAACCAAGCACCACCCAGGTGAAAACGTAGGGATGGGTAAAGACCATACTTTGTTTGCACTGAGTGACGGTGTAGTGGAATTCAAAAAAGGAAGACAAAACAGATCTTACGTATCTGTAGTGACTGCTGAGGCTTAATCCTGAGTAGTATATATCAAAAAGGCCGATCAGATATTCTGGTCGGCCTTTTTGTGTTTCCTATCATTTCGAAGGTTAATGCTTTTCTTCCAGCTTCTGAAAGCTGAATTCTTTTAAGAATTTTTGAGCTTCTTGTAGATTTTGGAATTCATATTTTTTAATATCTCCCTCACTGCTGTGAATATCGATTTTTACAAAGACCACTCGTTTGTTCCCTTTTAGATCAACGAAGCGAGTGTTTTCATTCACTTGAAAATCCTGCTCTGTTTTCTTAGCAGAGATTTTAACTGTTTTTCTTTTGATGCGTTTGCAATAGGAGCATTTGTAGTGCTTGATCAATTCTCCATCTTCGGTGTCTTTGACCTCTTTGGTTATTTCTTCTTTTTCTAGTTTAAGTGTCTGGAAACCACAGCGGTCACACTGCATGGCGCTGAGTCTGCCTTCGTACTTTTCTATTTGGGTATATCCAGTCTCTACGTCGATCCATACGTCGTAATCGACCGAAAAAACATCTTCCTCAGCTTGCATCCCTTCATCTAGATATACATCTTCCTCTTCTTCGCTGAGTAGCTTCATTTCATTACCAGTTTCAGGATTGGTGCGTGGAGTGTAGCGATACTTTTTCAGCCTTTTGGCTTGAACACTCGGGTAATAGTACTTGAGCATGAGAAAAGCAATGTATCCATATAACACTCCCAGACATATGGAAATAAAGAAGCGGATAAAAAACCAAACGAAACTGAGTAAAACAGCTTCCTGTTTATAGGTGTTGGCAATAAAAAAAACTCCTAAAGCAATTAGACTGTGTGTTAAGAAGAGGATTTTAAATTCTAATTTGCTTACAAAATCATGCTTAGCCTTAAGGCTTTTTTTTGCGCCTAATATTATTTTGTAAAAAATGTAAATGAGAATGCCTAGCCCTACCGATGAAGGGGCTAAAATGAACATGATCTTTTGCCATTCGGTGATAAAGTTGATTAAGCCTTCGCTCATGGTTTAGATTTTTTTGGTTATTTGTCTTTTTGTTTCAGTCACTTAGGAATAAATATATGAGAGATTACGTTATAGTAGAACCAATACTCTAAAAATCTCCGTTTATATATGATTTCGGCCTTTGGTTGATTGTCTAGTCACAAGGGTTAATTTAGGTCATATCATATATTTGTACCGACACGAGACTTGATTAAACTTTTCAGGTTTCAAAACCTAAACTATATTACGATTGACACCAACTAATGAATTTTTAATAATGAAAAAAGTTACTACATATCTGTTCTTAATTATGATTGTCTTCCAATCTTGTCTCAAGATTGAAAGTGCGGATAGTGGTGATTCCGATAATTCAAATGAGTTTTTAAGTGATACAGAGGCTGTTTCGGCAGACTCAAATAAGATCGTGTCTTTAACGGGTAAGATGTTAGATGCCCCAGATATGGATCGTTGGACTAAGCTGAAGTTTGAAGAGAAACTGGAAGAGGCCTACACTGACTATCAGCAATATCCAGATAGTTTGGAAGTGATTGCCTGGTATGGACGAAGACTTTCGCATTTATACCGTTATCACGCATCTATTCAGGTTTTTACCGAGGGGTTGAAAAAGTTTCCTGATTCATTTGAGCTATATCGGCATAGAGGTCATAGGTATTTGACCATTCGTCAAGTGGATCATGCTATAGATGATCTGGAAAAGGCCGCCTTTTACATGAGAAACGAACCTGTGGAAATTGAAGAGCCTTCTATTCCAAACTCCCGAAATGTACCCAGAAGTTCAATTCAATTCAATGTCTGGTATCATTTGGGCCTGTCATACTATATCAAAGGGAATTTTGATAAAGCCGTTTCTGCCTATAAGAAATGCCTGTCACTGGCAAATAATCATGATATGTTGGTGTCAGTTACGCATTGGTTATACATTACCTATCATAAGATTGGTAATGTTGACGCTGCTGAAAATTTGCTAGCACCCATAGAAGAAAAAATGAATGTGATTGAGAATTTTCAGTATCACAAACTGCTATTACTCTACAAAGGACTGCTGAAACCCACTGAACTTTATGATGAATCTACTACAGATGGGTCAGTTAATCAGTTGACACTCGGATATGGAGTAGGTAGCTGGTATTACAACAATGGTTCTAAAGACAAAGCGCTACAAACCTTTAACAAAATGTTAGAAAGCCCATATTGGCAGGCTTTTGGATATTTGGCAGCCGAAATGGAGATTGCTAGTAGGAGCGCAATCGCGGGTTAACCCACTTCAACTTCGATTCCTTCGGATGCTGCATGACCTACACAGAGCAGAACATATCCCTGTGCCTTTTCTCCATCAGTCAGTCCATCTGCATTTTCATTTTCGACTTCTCCGCTTACTACTTTTGCTCTACAGGCAGTACATAGTCCGCTTTGGCAAGAATACGGCATGTCGATTCCTGCATCCAGACCCGCTTCTAAAATAGGAGTGCCTGCAGGTACAAGAACTTCATGTGTTTCGCCATCCAAATTAATTTTTACAGTTTGATCACTCGATGCATCTGAAGCAGCGGCAGGTTCTGTTGTATTAGTAGGGGTGAAACTTTCTTTATGAAAGTGATCCATGTTGATGCTCAAAGACTCTAAAGTCTCTGTGACAATGTTCATCATCGGCTCAGGACCACAGGTCATGTAATGGACAGTAGAAAACGTCTCATCTTTTGTCTTGTCAAGCGATTCTTTGATCGCATCATAAGTCATGTAACCCGTGTAGCCAGACCAATCTGCAGGTGCATTTTCCAGGAAATGGATGACTTCTAATCTCTCACCAAATTCTGATTGCAATTCTTCTAACTTGGATTTGAATATGATCGATTTTTCATCACGATTGGCATAGAGTAAGGTGACTTTACTTTCTGCTTCAGTTTTTAGGACGGTTTTAGTGATAGACATCAAAGGAGTGATACCACTACCTCCTCCAAAAAGGTATAGATGCTTTTTGATTTCAGGTTTGATCTCGATCACAAAGGAGCCCATAGGCGCCATGACTTCAATTGTCTTGCCGGCCTCAAAGTTGGTGTTGACATGGTTGGACATCAGGCCGTTTTCGACACGTTTGACGGTTACTGTAGGGTTTTCCTGTAAAGCAGGGCTACTGCTCAGTGAGTAGGCACGTCTTACTTTCTTGCCATCGATCGTGTCGATCAAAGTCAAGTATTGTCCTGGCTGATACTGAATCGGTCCAGATTCGGGTTCTTCAAAAACAATACTCACTGCATCATCTGTCTCTTTCACCACTTCTTTGATAGTGAGCTGAAGGTTAGTAGAATCAATAGTGTTTTTTTTCTTCTTTTTGAATAATCCGAACATAATGAATTGTTTTTACCAGCCGCAAAAGTAAGCACACGCGACCATATTTCAAGTGATTTATTGTTGTTGTGCTTCTCCGCAGTTGTTACAGCCTTTGGCACAGCCTGTATCCTTAGGTGATTTGAAAAGATACCTTCTGGCGATGTAGCCTATGGCGGCCAAAAATAATAGAATGACAAGGATATTCTGAATCATAATGCAATTACCAATACTTTTTGATTACGTCCAAAAACTCTGCATGGATGTGTCCTGCGGCGACTATTTCTCTTTTGAAAAGAAAATCTTTTCCGCCTGAAAAATTGGTGACAGTTCCGCCAGCTTCCTGTACGATGAGTGCTCCGGCAGCTACGTCATATGGCTTCAAGTCGTATTCGAAAAACCCTTCGTAGCGCCCCATTGCAGTATACACCAAATCCACGGCTGCACTTCCCATTCGTCTGAGTCCATGGGATTCTTTCATCAAATCTTTAAGTGCTGCCAGGTAGGCATCCATTTTATCAAAATTGGTATAGGGGAAACCGGTTGCAATTAAACTTTCTGAGATCGTCCTGGCCTTTGATATTTCTATTTTCTTGTCGTTGCAGTAGGCACCTCCACCCAAATAGGCATGGAAGCAGTCGTAGTGATTGATATCGAAGACCACTCCTACTAAAAGTACTTCTCCTTTGGCCAGTGCAATACTGGTAGAATAGCTGGGAAGGCCGTGGATGAAATTGGTGGTGCCGTCAAGTGGGTCTATGATCCATTTGAGTTCTTTGTCTTCCTCTTCAGCCACCGTGTTTTCTTCGGTGATGAAACCGGCTTCTGGCAATATCTTTTTTAGCCCTTCTACAATTCTTCTTTCAGATTCTTTGTCGACATAGCTCACCAGGTCATTTTTTCCTTTGTGTTCTATTCTCTCACTGTCAAAGCTTCTACTTTCTGTTCTGATGAATTCTCCTACCTGGATGGATAGTTTGACTACCTCTTCTGTGATGTGTGCTAAATTCATTTTCCTGCTACTACTACTACGATTTCTCCTTTGATTTTCCTGTCTCCAAAATGAGCGATGAGTTCTTCTAGTGAACCTCTGGCTGTTTCTTCATGCAACTTAGATATCTCTCTACTGACTGATGCCTGACGGTCGGCTCCAAAATGCTCTGCAAATTGCCCCAATGCCTTGACAAGACGATGCGGAGATTCATAAAAGATCATGGTTCTACTTTCTTCTTCGAGTGACTCGAGTCGGGTTTTTCGGCCTTTTTTCTGTGGTAAAAAACCCTCGAAGGTAAACTTGTCCGAGGGAAGACCCGAATTGACCAGAGCGGGAACAAAAGCAGTTGCGCCAGGAAGGCATTCTACTTTCAGATCCTCTTGTATGCATGCACGAACCAATAGGAATCCCGGGTCGCTAATGGCGGGTGTTCCTGCGTCTGAAATCAAGGCCATTTTCTGTCCTTGTTTCATGCTGTCGGTCAGTTGCTCGATCAGTTTGTGCTCGTTATGAATGTGGTAGCTTTTGAGCGGTTTTTTGATCTCAAAATGCTTCAAAAGCACACCGGAGGTGCGTGTGTCTTCTGCCAAAATCACGTCCACACTTTTGAGGGTCTCCAGGGCCCTGAGGGTGATGTCCTGCAAATTGCCGATAGGAGTGGGGACGAGATAAAGCGAAGATTCCAGATTCATAAGAGGCTATAATTCATCGATGGCATCAGCCAATGCCCGATCCTTGTCTGTGATCACATCTCCAGCGTCATGCGTGCTGAGTTTGATCGTGACTTTGTTGTAGACATTGCTCCATTCTGGATGGTGATCCATCTTTTCTGCAACAATAGCGACTTTGGTCATGAAGCCAAAAGCCTCTGTAAAGTTTTTGAAGGTGAATATCTTGACTAGTTTGTTTTCTTCTTCGTACCACATAGGATTAAGTGTTTAGTTGTTCAAATTTGGGAGAAATGAGACAATCTCCGGAAAGACGATGACCATTATCAATAAAATTACTTGAATTATAACAAAGGGCACAATTCCTCTGTACAATTGGCTGGTTTTGATCTCTGGCGGAGCGACCCCCTTGAGATAGAATAGCGCAAAGCCAAAGGGTGGAGTGAGAAATGAGGTCTGTAGATTAAGTGCAATCAATATGCCTATCCATACCAAATCGATACCCATGGCCGAAAATATCGGGGCGGCTACTGGTACGATGATAAAGATGATTTCGATAAAATCGATGAAGAAGCCTGCGACAAAAACAACCAACAACACTACGATCAAAAACATATTAGGCGACAGGCCAGCCTGAGTGATCATGTCTGCCAATATTTTGTCTCCCCCCATGGCTCGAAATACCAAAGAAAAAGAAGTAGCGCCTACCAGGATCATGAAAACCATACAAGTCAGGAAAGTCGTGTCTCTCATGACCTCTTTCACAATCCCAAAGTTCAATTTTTTCTGAAGTGCCGTCAGTCCTATGGCTCCCAATGCACCCACAGCAGCAGCTTCGGTAGGGGAAGCTATACCTGTGAAGATGGATCCCAATACCAGCAGGATCAGTGCAAAGGGCAGAACGAAAGCATGAATGATTCTTTTCCAAGCCCCTTCTGACCAAAAGTGATCACTTTCTTCCTGTGTGATGCCGGGTGCAGATTTTGGGTTGAGTTGGGCCTTGATTACGATGTAGAGAATATACATCACCACTAGTAATATGCCTGGGATCAATGCTGCGGTAAATAAATCACCGACTGAAACATTGAGAACGCTACCCAGCAAAACCAGCACTACCGAAGGAGGGATAATTTGACCAAGAGTCCCGCTGGAGGCAATGGTGCCAGTGGCTAGTTCAGGAGAATACCCTTTCTTCAGCATCGTAGGCAAGCTGATCAGACCCATGGTGATGACGGTCGCGCCGACGATCCCCGTCGAGGCGGCCAGCATGCCTCCAACGATCACTACGGAGATAGCCAATCCACCTTTTAATCTCCCGAATAGATGCGACATGGTTTCCAAAAGGCTTTCTGCCAGCCCGGACTTTTCCAGCATGATGCCCATGAATACAAACAGCGGGACTGCCACCAGTACAAAATTGTGCATGGTGCCGTAGATTCGAAGAGATAGCAGGTAAAAGAAGTCCAAATCATAGATAATGACACCTGCTAGCACGGAAAGCCCACCAAGCGTGAAAGCCACGGGGTAGCCAAAAAGGATCAGTACAAAAACAAGCGCAAATAGGAGTAGTGGTAGGTAGTCGCTGATCATGAGTGCTTTTTCAGGATTTGAGAGAGGGAAAATAGTGTCAATGAGATGGCTTGAATGAGTAAAAGAATTGCGCCAATTGGGATGGTAGATTTTACCAGAAATCTATGCGGAAGCCCTCCCGGTTCAGCGCTGGACTCGGATATTTGCCATGCATCTATGACGAATGGGATTGAGGTCCAGATGATGACCAGACAAAAGGGAATGAGAAAGATTACAGTGCCTATGAAATTGACCCAGCCTTTTTGCGATTCAGAAAACTGCGAATAGAACAGGTCTACCCGGACATGCTTGTCGTGACGGAGTGTGTAGGCTGCTCCTAGTAGGAACAAAGCCGCAAACAGATGCCATTCTAATTCCTGATTAGCAGAGCTGGTCCAATTGAATAGATACCGCAGCGCCACGTCCACACCGATAAGTAAAACGAGAGCCAAACTGAGATATGAAACAGCACGGCCGCTCAGATCAGTGAACCGATCGATTGTAGTAATCGCTTTCTTCATGTCGGAAAATTAGACAGAAACGCAGGGAAATGAAATCTTTATTTGATTCTAAGCGAGCGAGACTGACGAGCCGCTCGGATAGAGGGCTGGATGGAGGCCAGAAAAGTGATCAGAATAATGCTGATGGCACTGAAAAGAAAATCGCTTGGAACGATTTTGACTGGGTAGGATTGCATTACTGCGGATGCTACTCCCATCTTAACCAAACCAAAATTGGCCTGCACCCAAACTACGAGGAACCCTAGCAGCAATCCACTGCCAGCCCCAATTAGGGCGATGAGGGTGCCTTCCGTCAAAAAGATCTTTCGAATCAATGATGGAGTAGCTCCCATGGCGAATAGCAAACTGATGTCCGGCTTTTTCTCGGTAACCAGCATAGAAAGAGAGAAAAAGATGTTGATAGAGGCTATGGCTACTACTAGAGACAAAGTGATGAATACGAAGAGCTTTTCAATCTTCAAGGTTTTGTAAAGATCCTCATGCTGTTGGTCAGCATTTCTAATATTGAATCGATCCCCAATGGCTGCTTTTAGTTGGTTTTGAATTTCCGGGATTCGTTCTGGGTCCTCTATTGAAAGTTCCAGAGCAGTACGTTTGCCTTTGTAATCGAGAAGGTTTTCGGCAAAAGCGATAGGGACAAATACATAGTTGTCGTCATAGTGCTGCTCTAGAGCAAAGACACCTCCGGGCAATAGGATGGAATGAGTGTAATATTTGGAAGGGTCTATGGTGCCGGGTCTCACATTCTTGGGGTAGTAAAACTCCATGAAGGCGAATTCATTTCTCAAAGATATACCCAGCTTGAACTGAATGCCTCTGCCCACGATGGCAAGTGGTCTGTCACCGTCATAGAAGGCCAATTTACCCTGTCGGACTGCACCTTCCATTCTTTTTTCTTTGATGAAATCGTCACTCAAGCCTTTGATTCGTACGATCATTTGAGCATCATGGTATTTGAGCAGTGCGATGTCCTCAATCACCTCAGTGATTCCCATTACCCCATCTATCGAATTGATTTTATATTTGAGGTCGTCTGTGAGCTCGAATGATTTTCCTTCTTTGAGCGTGATCTGTATGGGTGCATCAAATTCCCCATAAATAGACCGCAATAGGTCCTCCATGCCGTTGAATACCGAAAGCACAATGATTAACGCAGCTGTCCCAATAGACACTACCAGCATGGAAATGATGGCAATGATATTGATGAAGTTTTTCTTCTTTTTGGAGAAGAAATAGCGACGGGATATGAACAGCGGTAATTTCATCTTTGGCAAAATCGGCAGTCTTTAGGCACTAAAAGGGAAGTTAGAGATTTGAATTTAAACGAAGTAATATCGCTAGGTTAAAATCTTCCAGAACTAACCTGACCGTACCTATTGATCTTCGTTTTTGTCTTGGTCTGGATCTTTTGGAATGTTGAGACGAGAGAGGATGCTTTCTATTTTTTGCGCATGCTCCTGGGTCTCGTCCAATACAAAGTGTAATTCTGGTACGATGCGGACTTGTTTGCCTATTTTCAATCCCAGGGCTTTACGAATTTCTGGTTTTTTCTCCTTCATCAGTTCGATGAATCCTGCTGGGTCATCCACCATCATCAGACTCACATATACTTTGGCAAAGCTCAAGTCAGGGCTGACCTTGACCTCTGTAATCGTAATGAAGGCATTGCCAAACCAGTGTCGGCTATCGCGCTGAAAAATCTCACTGAGGTCTTTTTGTATCAGACCTGCATATTTTAGTTGTCTCGTACTACTCATATCTTGAGTGCAAATATCCCGATTAAGTTTAACATATATTTAATTAATGCGGTAATTTCGTTTTTTTCGATGGATCACAGATTAAACAGCTACTGAATTGCTTTCCTATTTCAAAGCCAATGACCCTTATCGACTTCTCGGCGCATTTATTCTATTGCTGATCATTCGTGTCCCGATTTTAGTAAGTGGTGTGCCATTGATCGGCCCAGAGCTGAAATGGCTACTGATTGGGGACCGATTGGGTGATGGTGGTCTGGTGATGTACAAAGATCTCTGGGACTACACTGGCCCGCTAGCAGCGACGGTGTACAAATCTGTTGATTTTGTATTTGGTCCTTCACGACTGGTGCATCAGCTACTTTCTACGCTTTTGGTGATTTTTCAAGCCGCTATTTTTAATCGTCTGATGATTAAAAACAAAGCTTACCCTTCTCCCAGCTACGTGCCAGCTCTGGTCTATGTGATCGGGATGAATATGAGCTATGATTTTCTGACCTTGTCTCCAGTACTGATGAGCATGACATTCGTTTTGCTTGCGCTCAACAATTTGTTCAAGCGCATGGATAACCAGACGCAAGATGAATTGTTTGTATTCACTGGAATATTTCTGGGGATTGCAGTTATGTTTTTCTTGCCGATGATCATGTATGTAGTAGTCACCTTTCTGGCTTTGATCCTCTATACGGGTTCTATTTTTAGGAGGATCATGTTGATGATATACGGACTGCTTTTGGTCTTTTTTCTGAGTGGGTTGTATTACTTCTGGCATGATGGCTTTTTGGTCTACAACCATCATTTCTTCAAATCTCTTTGGGTGGTAGATGCTACCTGGTGGATGGATGGACAAGGCTTGGGACTGGCGCTGCTGTTGCCTTTCGCGATATTGTTTTTCAGTATCTATAGGACCTATACGCAGGGGAAGTACATCAATTTTCAGAGTAAAATCCAAAGTGTGATGTTGATGTTTTTGTTGTCTGGATTCTTGGCTTTTTTCTTGATGAAGGAAAAAGTAGTTTATCAAATGATATATCTGGTTCCCGTTTTTGCCTTTTTTGTTAGTCATCATTTGTTAGTGGTCAAAAACTGGATTTTAGCGGAGGCTACCACTGCTCTGGTGTTGATGCTGGTGCTGATGAACCTACTGTTTCCGTTCAACAACTGGCTCTATATCAATGAGCTTGTTCGTCAGGATCAGCTAGTAGTGAAGGAAAGTCCTTATTCGGCTTTGGTGAATGACAAACGGGTGCTCGTGATTGGCGATGATCTCGACCACTATCAGGGTGCCTCGTTGGCTACTCCTTATTTGGATTGGCAATTGTCTAGTTTGCTTTTAGATCACCTCAATTACTTTGATAACAACGAACAAGTCTATCTGAATTTCAAGAAAGATATGCCAGAGGTGATAATCGATCAAAAGGAGGTAGTGCCTACACTTTTTGAACGAATGCCGACAATAGGCGCTCATTATCGGGCTCATCCAAGCTTCAAAGGAGTCTATCTGAGGCGAGAATAAAAGGCCCATTCTGCGACAATTCAATCCAATTGCTGCATTAAGCCATAGGGCTCTTCTTTTTTCATTGATCGTTTTTTTCTAACTTTTATCTAGAATCAAAGCTATAGTCTATGGAAAAGTTAGATCCGAATTGGTTAACAGAACACCTGATTGATTTTGAATACAAGAAATATACCTTGCTGGCTTATCTCAAATCAGTGAAGGAAAAGTTTCATCATCAGCTGCTTTATCCTCAGTTAGGAGAGTTGATTTTTCATTACAGAAATTTGCTTCGCATTAAGGAAAACAAATCGATCATCTATGATCAGTTTCCTAAACTACCCACCCACGTGGATTTAGAAAACCTCAGTATCAACTATCAGAAACTGGTTGATGATGATGAGTTGATGAAGGAGCTGTCAGACATTATCGAGTTTTCTTTACCCAATATTGACCGAACAATTCAGTATGGAAGGGAGCTTTATGATTTCGTGGAGGAGAACCTTATCATCAGTGATGTCGGTCTGATGCCGATCTATCGACACGAGGGCTACATGCTATTGACAGAGGAGGACAATAGACAACTCAAGGTCTTTCGCTACAAAGTCTCGCTGATCGAGCGTGAAAAGGAAAACTGGACGCGGGTGGATACGACTTTCATCGCCACGGAGATCAAGTCGATCACCAATACAGTCAATAAAATCAAACTAAAGTTGATCGAGCAGGTGCAAGAGCTGCCCAATCCTGCGACTTATCTCTTTACGAGCAAGTGGAATTTCCCTATCGAAGAGACGGTTTTGCCGATTGCCAAACGTTGGCTGATCAAAGAAGTGGGGAGAGCGGCTTAATTTATTTTTTTCTGTCTTCTAACTTTTTAGGATCTTGACTAGTATGAAATACATCAGTGATAATGATGAAATTACTATCTGAGTGGTATTCGTAAATTAGTTTGTAACTGGCTATAATAAGATATCTACTTTCTTGTCCAATTTCTAAAAGAAGGGGTTCTATTTGACCAGATTCAGGAAAATCTAGAAGTTGATTGACTCTTTTGAAAATATCGTCAACTAATTTAATTGCCGGAGAACTGGATTTTTCTCTGAATGAGATGTACTCATAAATTTCATCAAGACAGCCTAAAGCAAATGGAGTCCATTTTATAGAAAGCCTATGATTGGGCATGTTTACTTTTGAAATACTCCTGAGCTTCTTCTTGAGTGATTAATTGATTATCTCTTATGGCTTCTTGTGAGTAGCTGTTGCGCTTAAGAAACTCCTCTTTTGTGAATGGTCTTAACTTATTCTCATAAGTTTTGGCTTTTCCTAGCGACAGAAGATTTTTGATAGCTTCAACTAGTTGGGCATCATCCAGTTTATCAATTTCAGATTTTATGAATTCTTTTTCTGACTCAAGATTCATTGTTAATAGTTTTTAATAAAGATAACCAAACTCACTCAATTAAAACTTACTTCAAAAGTCGGTAACAAAAAAGCGCAACAATCTGTCGCGCTTTTCTAATGTCTCTTTTATGGAATCTTGCCGCTAATTAAGAACAGCTGATCTTGTTGACTCTGGTTTGGTGCCTTCCTCCTTCGAATTCGGTAGTAAGGAAAGTGTCGATCATAGCGGTAGCTTTTTCGAGAGAAACGAATCGTGCAGGAATACAGATGATGTTGGCATCATTGTGCAAACGGATCAGTTCTGCTACTTCCACTTCCCAGCATAGTCCAGCACGGATGCCCTGGTGTTTGTTGGCCGTGATGGCTACTCCGTTGGCACTGCCACAGATGAGAATGCCATATTCGTTTTTGCCTCCCTCGATAGACTCTGCCAATGGGTGTACTTGATCTGGGTAATCTACAGAGTCTGGTGAGTTAGGACCAAAATCCTGTACTTCATGACCAAGCTCCTGTAGATGCTTTACCAGGTCTCCCTTATATTCAAATCCGGCGTGATCACCGCCAATTGCAATTTTCATTTTATCTTTCTTTATGCTCCGAACAATTCTTTTTCTCTCTTCTTATACGCTCTTTTAGATACTGCGATGCTGATTTGGTACAAACCTATCAGCGGTATCGCGATCAAGACCTGACTGAAAGGATCAGGGGGTGTCAATAACGCTCCAAGGAAAAATATCACTACTACTCCATGTTTTCTATAGGTCTTCATGAGTTGAGGAGTGATAATTCCCGATTTAGTCAAAAACATTACCACCATAGGTAGCTGAAATAGCAATCCGCAAGCCAATACCAAAGTGGTGACGGTTGACACATAAGATACGATATCAAACTCGTTGAGGATACTAGGGTCAATTTGGTAATTGGATAAGAAATTGACACTAAGGGGGGTCAGGATCAAATACCCGAAGGTTACTCCAATCATAAATAGCAAACTCACCCAAAATACAGCCCCTCTGGCGACTTTTTTCTCATTGATGTATAAACCGGGACTGATAAATCGCCAGATCTCCCAAAAGGCGTAAGGGAAAGCAAAAACTATCCCTACCGCAAAAGAGGAGACGATGTGCATGGTGAACTGACCAGTCATCTGTCTACTCTGTAGAATAAAAGGAAGCTCGTCTATGCATATCGCCTGGGTATCCAGAAGTTCTCCGAGTTGACAAAGCCACTGATAAGTCCAGAAATCCACTCTGGATGGTCCTAGTATGATCATACCGAAGACGACCTCTTTAGATAGAAAAGCTGCGATGGTAAATATCGCAATGGCTACAAAAGCCCGGATGATGTGCCAACGCAACTCTTCGAGATGATCGAGGAAGGACATTTCTATCACATCCTTCTCATCATCTTCATTCCTTTGATCCAATGGGAGGTTTGACATGTTTTATACCAAAGAAGCCAACTGAGTGTAAAGAGGGAATTCTTTCATCCAGTTGTTTACCTCTGCCTTTACTTCAGTGATTTTGTCTTCATTATCCAGGTTCATCAATACCGTATCGATCAACTCTACCACGCGATCCATTTCAGTTTCTTTCATACCTCTAGAAGTGATCGCAGCTGTACCTACGCGGATACCTGAAGTAACGAATGGAGAACGCTCGTCGAATGGAACCATGTTTTTGTTCACAGTAATCTCAGCTTTAACTAAGCCGTTTTCAGCATCTTTACCAGTGATTCCTTTTGATCCTAGATCGATCAGCATCAAGTGGTTGTCTGTACCACCAGAGATGAGGTTGTAGCCTCTCTTAACGAAGGCTTCAGCCATTACAGAAGCGTTTTTCTTCACTTGCAGTACATAGTCCATGTATTCATCAGAAAGCGCCTCGCCGAAAGCAATAGCTTTAGCTGCAATGATATGTTCCAAAGGTCCACCTTGAGTACCTGGGAATACGCCTGAATCCAGGATTGATGACATCATTCTAACTACTCCTTTTGGAGTTTTCAATCCCCATGGGTTCTCAAAATCTTCGCCCATCAAGATCATGCCGCCTCTAGGGCCTCTTAGCGTCTTGTGAGTCGTAGTAGTCACGATGTGGCAGTGTGGCATTGGGTCAGCAAGTAGACCTCTCGCGATCAACCCAGATGGGTGGGAGATATCTGCTAATAGCAAAGCGTCCACTGAGTCAGCGATTTCTCTGAATCTCTTATAGTCCCAATCTCTTGAGTAAGCCGAAGCTCCACAGATGATCAGTTTAGGTTGTACTTCTTTGGCTTTTGCTTCGACTTTGTCCATGTCGATTAGGCCAGTTTCTTTTTCTACACCGTAGAAGTTGGCATTGAAGTACTTGCCAGAAATATTCACAGGCGAGCCGTGAGATAGGTGACCACCATGAGACAGGTCAAATCCTAAAACAGCATCACCAGGCTTAAGGCAAGCCAAAAACACAGCTGCATTGGCTTGAGCCCCAGAGTGAGGTTGTACGTTGACCCATGCAGCACCGAATAGTTCTTTCGCTCTTTCTCTTGCTATATCTTCGATCGTATCGACCACTTCGCATCCACCATAGTATCTTTTACCAGGGAGTCCTTCGGCATATTTGTTGGTCAGAACCGTGCCAGCCGCTTCCATTACCTGTGGCGAAACAAAGTTTTCTGAAGCGATAAGTTCGATACCGCTTTCTTGTCTTTCTCTTTCTTTTTCGATTAGGTTGAATACCTCAAGATCTCTCTGCATGATATATTGATTTCTATGAGGCGCAAATTTAGAAGAAGCCCTGATATTAAGCAAAGAATTGAGCTACAGTGGGATGATTTAGATGGATAAAATATTTCAGTCTAAAATTGTGAATCTAGCATTTATGGCTTAGTCTTATAACAATTTTTTAAATAGCACAGGCAACGTTTAATTCTACGAGATAAAAGTTAATCAGCGATAGTTGGTTTAATTGGTTTTTTCCCTTCCAACAAGGCTATTTAAAATGTGATTCTTGATATGTACAGATGACTCCAGTGGACGCGAAATATAGTCTTTTAAAGATTGTAAAGGATCCCATCTTGCGGATAGCCCGTGATGGGGAGGTGCTGGAATTTCATTTTCATGAAAATGGAGATCCTGCATTGATTGCTTTGGATTTTGGGGAAAAGAAATTGTCAGAGCATTTTTTCCTAGAAGAGATGATGGAGGCCGTGGAGGTCTGTCTGGAGACTGGTGAGTCTCAGTCTGCTTATTTTACATTGACCCACTTGGGCAGCAGAAAGCACTATGAAGTTCTCATAGAGCAGCATGATGAAGATGAGGTCCTGGCCATTGTCAAGGAGATCACAAAAAAGAAGCAAAGAGAAAATGAACTCATAGAGTATTATGACCTGCTTCAGAATATCTATGAAGGCACAGCCACTACTACTGGTACGGATTATCTCGACCAGCTTACTCATCAGCTATCTAAGGCATTAAAAGCTGACTATACGGCTATCTGCCTAATTGATACCAGAAAGGACCTGCTTGAAACCGTATCCATCAATTTTGCTGGCAGCAAGGTTGATAATGTGGTTTGGGATTTGGAAGATTCTCCCTTCGAGCAGGTTTTGGAACATTCTTATTTGGAGATCAAGCAAGGATTCAAAAATAAATTCCCAGAGTTCGAATTGAACAAGGGACATATTTTTAACGGCTTCATCGGTGTACCGCTTTATTACAATCATATGTTTGGTGAGCCGATTGGATTTATGTTCGCCCTGTATGAGCAAGCTCTGGTACTTGGTAAACACAATGAAAAGATTCTTCAGATTTTCTCAGCACGAGCTGCTGCAGAGCTCGAAAGAGTAGAAGGCCAGAAGAAATTAGAGTATAGTGAAAATAGATTCAAGGCACTCTATAACAATACGCCGGCATTTTTCAGTTCTACTAACAAAGTAGGAGTTGTGATTGAAGTAGGAGACTATTTTCTGGAGAAAACCGGATATATCCGGCGCGAAGTGATTGGCAGAAAGGCCATTGAGTTTTTGACTCCACAGTCTCAAAAGGTTGGTCTCAAGATACTTCCAAAGTTTATAAAGAGGGGATATTGCAAAGATGTCGCCTTGGAGTTTGTGAAGAAGAATGGACAGATCATGGAGATGATGATGTCTGCCACTACTATTCGTGACGATCGAGGAAGGTTTGTCAAAAACATCATGAATCTCAACGATGTGACTCATCTGCGAAGGGTGGAAAGAGAACTTCGGAAAAGTGAGGAGCGAGTCATTCATGCTGCCAACCGATACCAGTCCTTATTTGATAACTCACCAGTTGGGATCATCATACATACAGACGGCATCATCAAACATGTCAATGCGGAAACCATTCGCCTGGCCAGAGGTAATAGCATTTATGATTTCATTGGCAAAAAAGCTTTAAGTTTTGTACATCCAGAGTCCAAAGCTGTGGCTCAAGAACGGATTGACAAGATCTACCAAACCAAAAGCCCACATCGTAACGAGCAAAAGTTTTTGTGTGTGGACGGTTCTGTAATCGAGGTGGAGGCCATGGGTACTCTGATTGATTATGAGGGGAAACCGTCTGTGCAAATTGCCTTTTATGATATTTCGGATAGGAAGAATGCTGAAAGGAGGATTCTCGAAAGGGATAAAGAGTTAGAAAGGCTGAATGAAAGTTTGGCACGGCAGAACAATCAATTGGAAGAATTTGCACATATCGCCTCTCACAATCTGCGAGCTCCAATTACCAATATGCTTTCCCTGATCAAAATCAGGGAGGTAGACCCAAGTCTAGCGACTCAGGAATTTGTGTGGGACAATCTGGGTAAAACCGTGAGAAATCTGGATGAAACGATCATAGAATTAAACGATGTAGTCAAGACTTCCTGGGAACTGGATAAACAGAGGAAAGAATTGCATTTTCAAGAGGTTCTTGAGCGAATTCTTAATAATATTGTCGACCAAATCGCAAAGGCCAATGCGGAGTTTGTAATTGACTTTACTTTGTCTGCGATCTTTTACCCAAAGATATATCTGGAGAGTATTCTGCAGAATTTGGTGACCAATGCCATCAAGTATCGTGATCCAAAAAGAAATGCTGTGATTAAGATAAACACTTGGGAAAAGAATGGACGAGGTTATCTTTCAATCGAGGATAATGGGCTTGGGATTGATTTGGATATGCATGGTTCTAAACTATTTGGGTTGAGAAGGACATTTCATGCTAATTCTGATGCGAGGGGTGTTGGATTGTTTATTACTAAAGCTCAAATCGAATCCTTGGGAGGTGGTATTAAAGTGGAAAGTCAAGTAGGGAAGGGGACTAAGTTTATTATTGATTTTGGGACATTAAGTTGATAAGTACAGACCATTAATTTATATTAGAATCACATTATGGGTAAATTAAAGAAGGTAGCAGTAATAGATGATGATCAGGTATTTCAATTGATTATCAAGAAGCAGATCGAAATGAACAATTTCGAGTGTGAGATTCTTAGCTTTTTCAATGGTCAGGAGGCTTTTGATTTTTTTCAACAGAATGTTGGGAATGAAGAAGCACTGCCAGAGTTAGTGATGTTGGATGTGAATATGCCCGTGAAGAACGGATGGGATTTCTTGCAGGATTATCAAACCCTGCCTTCAGAAATGCGATCTAAAATCAAGCTTTACATGGTTACTTCCTCAGTAATCCAGTCTGATATTGATAAGGCAAACGACAATGAAAATATTATTTCTTTTGTCAGTAAGCCTATCACTAATGAGAAGTTAGCAGAGATATTTGTTTAACTCTCTTCGTGAAAGTACAGGGTGTAATAGTTTAGCTTCTTTTCAGGATCAAAGCCTTTGATGATCTTTTCACGATTGCCATGTACATAAACGTGAAAATTCTTGTCAAGCTTGATGACTGAGCGAATGAATCTTTTTGTGTTTTTGATGGCAGGCTTGGAGATGTCGAATTGATCAGCATCCATGTCTGGATTTTCTTCTACTTTTCTTTCCTGAAAATTCTCAAAACGATCGATTAGCTCGGGGCTTTGGAGCACTTTTTCCTCAAAATCCTGTTGATTGAAGAAGTTGTTTTCCTTTAGGTAGTCGATAGATTCATTTACAAAGGATAGCTTATCTGGCTTTTCCTGAGGTTCAAAAGCCTCTTGCGCAAATTCCTGGATGTTGTTGATTAGGTTTTGAGTGTGAAAGTATTCGTCTCTGATTTTCTCAAGCCCCAAGAAGTCGTTTTGCCAATATTGGGCACTGCTCTTTTTGTTGGTGATGTCAACCATTAGCACTCTATAGCCGCTTTCCTTTTCGGTATTAAAAATCAATACTCCTTTGTCCAGTTTGTTGATGCTGATTCCTTCATCCGAAATAATGTTGAAATCATTGCCCTGGCCCATGATTTTGATATAGGTCTCTTTATTTTCAACCTTGAACATGCCGATGACATCAGTCACTTCATCATCAATTACACAATCCTCAAAGTGACAAACCAAAAAGTCACCCTCTTTGATGTTTTGATGCTGTGATTGTGCAGATAGAAAAGATGCCAGCCTGATAGAATGGTCATAGAGTCTTTCTGGATTGTCGAAAATCTCCCCGACTAATCGATATACTTCATTCTCTTCTTCCTCTTTTTCAGTTAGGAATTGATAGCGCTCCTCTTCTTTGAACGATTTGAAGAAATATTTTACTAATAGTTGATTCAAATCATCATCTAGGGAGTCTATGCTCCCTGTAGATGTAATTAAACCTTCATCGGCAATTTTGTGAATGACCAGTTGGCTGAGTTGTACTTCAGAAGAAATGACCATAATTCGTAATTAATTTTCACGAAGATAGCCGAAAGATTATTTTCTGTATTCTCCAGTTCGAATGTTTTCCATCCACTGACCATTTTCAAGATACCAATCTACTGTTTTGGCCAGACCTTCTTCGAATTGAACAGATGGTTTCCAGTCTAATTCTTTGGAGATTTTGGTAGAATCAATGGCATATCTCATATCATGCCCAGCCCTGTCTTTTACAAAGGTGATGAGCTTCTCAGAGTGTCCTTTTTCTCTGCCTAGTTTCTCATCCATCACTTTGCAAAGTGTTTTTACCAGATCAATATTCTTCCACTCATTGAAGCCGCCTATATTGTAGGTGTCGCCTCTTTTTCCCTTGTGAAAAATTGCGTCAATAGCTGTCACATGGTCGTGAACAAAAAGCCAATCTCGCACGTTGACCCCCTCTCCGTATATTGGAAGCGGCTTCTCATCTAGAATGTTTTGAATACATACCGGGATTAGCTTCTCTGGAAATTGATTAGGGCCGTAATTGTTGGAGCAGTTAGATACTACTATCGGCAATTTGTAGGTATTGGCATAGGCTCTAACGAAGTGGTCTGAGCTTGCTTTAGATGCTGAATAGGGCGACTGAGGATCGTAAGATGTGGTTTCCAGAAAGAATTCGCCGTCTTTTAAAGATCCATATACTTCATCAGTGGATACATGATAGAATAGATGAGCATCTAAATCATCTGCCCAATATGATTTGGCCGCATTTAATAAATTCACGGTCCCTATTACATTTGTGTTTACAAATGCCAGAGGATCCTCAATAGATCTATCTACATGAGATTCTGCTGCAAGGTGAATTACGTCTGTGATTTGCTTATCCTTGAATAATGCATCAATAAATGTGGCATCACAAATATCACCTTGTATGAACTCATAATTGCTGTTAAC
Source organism: Reichenbachiella ulvae (assembly GCF_025833875.1). Classification (NCBI taxonomy): domain Bacteria; kingdom Pseudomonadati; phylum Bacteroidota; class Cytophagia; order Cytophagales; family Reichenbachiellaceae; genus Reichenbachiella; species Reichenbachiella ulvae. The sequence goes on from NZ_JAOYOD010000001.1 coordinate 5,181,611, forward strand.
AATATCTGAGATATTCTCTTTATTGCCTGCGTAAGTAAGTTTATCCAGATTGATTATTTGATAATCAGTGTATTGATTTGAGAAATACCTCACTACATGTGATCCGATGAATCCAGCACCACCTGTGATTAGGATTGATTTTTTCATTTAGATAAAGTTTTTTGCCAATTCCATGCGTCTTTTAGCGCATCGGACATACTAAGTTTAGCTTCCCAGTTCAGCAGTGTTTTTGCTTTTTTGGGAGCTGCATACACAGCTTCTACATCGCCACTTCTTCGCTCGCCTATTTCATAATTGAGTTTGACGCCAGTCGATGATTCAAATGAATGGATTAGTTCTAACACGCTAGCTCCTTTGCCTGTTCCGACGTTTACAGATTCGCATATTTTGCTTTCTTGTGCGAACAAATATTCAAATGCCTTAACATGTGCGTCAGCCAGGTCCACTACGTGAATAAAGTCTCTTATACAGCTACCGTCAGGGGTATTATATGTGTTTCCAAAAACTGTTAGTTTTTCTCTTAGTCCTGCAGCAGTTTGCGTGATGAAGGGTACCAAGTTGCTAGGGACTCCTAAAGGTAATTCTCCTATAAGAGAACTCGAATGCGCACCTATTGGATTGAAGTACCTTAATAATACACTTTTGTAATTGTTACTCGCATTTACAAAATCCTGAATTATTCTCTCACAAAAAATTTTGGTTGAGCCATAAGGAGATTCGGCTTGCTTTATTTCAGCAGACTCATCAACAGGAAGCTTGTCAGGTTCTCCATAAACTGTACATGAGGAGGAGAAGACAAGATTGTTACAGTCATTTTTTTGGGATACTTCAAGAACTGAAAGAAGACTATTGAGGTTGTTGTGATAATACTTCATCGGATTCTGAACCGATTCTCCAACAGCCTTGTTTGCAGCAAAATGAATAATCCCTGCTATTTTATTCTCTTCAAATATTCGTTGAAGAAGAGATTTGTCAGAGCAATCTCCTTGATAAAATGGGATTTCTTGATTTGTTATTTGGTTTAGGCGGTCTTTGATCCAGATTTCTGAGTTGTCTAGGTTGTCAACAATAATAGGTAGAAATCCAGCTTCACAAAGTGCCACGCAGGTATGGGATCCTATGTATCCCATACCTCCGGTCACTAATATGTTCTTCATATTTAATTTTTAACAGCGGCTCTACCGATACTGTAGTAGGTAAAACCTAATTCAGCCATTGTTTCTGTGTTGTAAAGGTTACGACCATCAAAGATTACATTCTCCTTAAGAAGTGTTTTGATCTTGTCGAACTCTGGAGTTCTAAATACAGGCCACTCTGTCATAATTAGGAGTGCGTCAGCACCTTCTGCTGCAGCATATTCATCTTCACAGAACTCGATTGAATCACCGAGTTGACCTTTTACATTCTCCATTGCCTCAGGGTCGTAAGTTTTCACTTTTGCACCTGCGTCTAATAGAGCTTTGATGTTAACCAAAGCTGGAGCTTCTCTGATATCGTCTGTATAAGGTTTAAATGCAAGTCCCCACACTGAGAAAGTTTTACCTTTGATATCACCAAAATGATCTTTGATTCTATCGATCAACTTAGTTTTTTGTGTTTCGTTTTTGGACATTACTGCATTGAGAATTTCAAAGTCATAATTGACTTCTTTAGCAGACTTTGCTAAAGCCTGAACATCCTTAGGGAAGCAGCTACCTCCGTATCCAATACCCGCGAAAAGGAATCTTTTTCCAATTCTTGAATCAGTACCAACCCCTTTTCTCACCATGTCTACATCTGCACCTACAAGCTCACACATGTTGGCGATTTCGTTCATGAAAGTGATTTTGGTCGCAAGGAAAGAATTAGCAGCATATTTAGTAAGCTCAGCAGACTTTTCATCCATTGTGATTACAGGGTTTCCTTGTCTTACCAATGGAGCATAAAGTTCTTCCATGATTTTTTGAGCCTTTTTCGAGCTAGTTCCTATTACTACACGATCAGGTTTCATGAAATCTTCTACAGCTACTCCTTCTCGTAAGAATTCAGGATTAGACACGACACTGAATTCCACTTTTGCATTGGCAGCAATGGCAGCAGTTACCTTGTCGGCAGTACCTACGGGTACTGTACTCTTGTCAACAATAACAGTGTAATCTTCTAAAATAGGTCCTAGATCATCAGCAACTTTAAGTATGTAGCTTAAATCCGCAGATCCATCTTCGCCCGGAGGTGTAGGCAAGGCCAGGAAGATTATTTTGGCTCCTTTTATACCTTCTTTAAGATTAGTGGTAAAGTCTAATCTCCCTTGTTTGATATTTCTATCGAATAATACATCTAGACCGGGTTCATAGATAGGTATTACTTTGTTTTTTAGTTTCTCGACTTTCTTTTCATCAATGTCGATGCAGGTTACATGGTTGCCAGTTTCGGCAAAGCAAGTTCCGGTTACTAATCCTACATAACCAGTTCCAACTACAGCTATTTTCATAATTCTAAAGGTTCATTTGAAGTGTTGCAAATCTAAGATTTACAATAGTAATTAAGGAGTAAATAGGGTGAAATTGTTCAGACCTGCTTTTTGTCAGTTTTTTTATACTAATTGATTAATCTTTTCAAGTTTTTATTATTGCGAAAAAAAGTTTAGAATTGATTGTTAAACATTAGAAATCAATAATTTAAGATGATAAAAAATAGCGAAAATACGCAGGTTGCGTTTGAGAACTGTAGGATGGTGGCTGATATGATAAAGGGCTTTTGCGAAAAAGAAATTAGGCCTTTTATGATGGAATGGGATGAAAATCAGGTATTTCCGGTTGAACTTTTTCGTAAGATGGGAGAGTTGGGGCTTATGGGAGTTTTGGTTCCTCAGGAATATGGTGGGGCTGGATTTGGTTATCATGAATATGTGAAAGTGGTTTCTGAATTGGCAAAAGTTGATGGTTCCATCGGTTTATCTGTGGCAGCACATAATTCGCTATGTACAGGTCATATTTTGCAATTTGGCAATGATGATCAGAAGAGTAGATGGTTGCCAAAGCTCGCTTCTGGGGAATGGATTGGTGCCTGGGGGTTGACGGAACCTAATACTGGTTCTGATGCAGGGAATATGAAAACAGTTGCTAAACAAGAAGGGGGTCACTGGGTTATTAACGGGACTAAAAATTTCATTACTCATGGTATTTCAGGAGATGTTGCGGTGGTGATGACGAGAACGGGAGAGCCTGGTGATTCTCATGGTATGACGGCATTTGTGGTTGAAAGAGGAACTCCTGGCTTCAAAGGTGGTAAGAAGGAAAACAAATTGGGTATGAGAGCCTCTGAGACTGCCGAAATGATTTTCGAAGATTGTCGCGTGCCTGCTGAAAACATCCTTGGGGAAGTAGGTGAAGGCTTTGTCCAGGCATTGAAGATATTAGATGGAGGAAGGATATCAATTGCTGCGCTTGGTTTAGGAATAGCTCAAGGCGCATTGGATGCGGCAATTGCCTATGCTCAGGAAAGGAAGCAGTTCAATCAAGAAATAGCCAAATTTCAAGGCATATCTTTCAAAATAGCTGATATGGCTACTCAGGTCATGGCCTCTCGGCTATTAATTAAAGAGGCGGCAGAACTAAAAAATCAAGGAAAATCTGTGAACCAAGAATCTGCGATGGCTAAGCTCCATTCTTCAGAGACTGCTGTTTCTGTGGCGAATGACGCAGTTCAGATATTCGGTGGATATGGCTATGTCAAGGATTTTCCAGTTGAGAAGTATTACAGAGATGCGAAACTTTGTACCATAGGAGAGGGTACATCCGAGATTCAAAAACTGGTTATTTCAAGAACTCTTTTTAATAATCTGTAAATTAATTGATTGTCTCTTGTATAAGAGATATAGTCATTTTAAATTTGCGCTCCCAAAAGAATCAGAAATAAGAGACTATGTTAATTATAAACGTAAAAGAAAACGAATCTATTGATAAGGCTTTGAAACGCTTCAAGAAGAAGTTCGAGAAAACTGGCGTTTTGAGAGAGTTGAGATCAAGAACTCACTTTGAGAAGAAGTCTGTTACTAAAAGAGCAGAGAAAATCAGAGCTGCTTATAAGCAAAAAATGTACGCAGAAGAAAACTACTAATACTAGTAGTTTTTCTGCTGGGTTTTTGATAAGTTAGTATTACCTCTTTTAGGTAATGCTAATGATAAAACCCTTTTTGAAATACCTCCTTAATGAGAAGCGTTACAGTGTTCATACTGTAGGCTCATATGAAATTGATCTCCTTCAATTTCAGTCTTTCCTAGAAGATTTAGATGCTGATTTAGATCAAGCCTCCACAAAGATGTTGAGGGCTTGGATAGTATCCTTGATAGAAGAGGGTAAAAGCCCCCGGTCTGTCAATAGAAAAATTGCATCTCTCAGAACTTACTATAAGTTTTTGCTAAAACGGGAACTGATAAAAAAGAATCCCGCTCTCAATCTCAAACCATTAAAAACAGCCAAGCAACTTCCTCAGTTCGTTCAAAAATCTGAGATGAATAATCTTTTAGATCATTCTGTTTTCTCTGATGATTTTGAAGGGCATAGAGATCGCGTAATAATGGAATTGCTTTATAGCACAGGTATCCGAAGAGCGGAATTGATTGGTTTAAAAGAGGAGGATGTTGATTTGTTTAATGGTACGATCAAGGTTCTTGGAAAAAGAAATAAAGAGCGAATCATTCCCCTTGCTAAAAGCAACGTGGCCTTGTTGAAATCGTATATATCTAGTAAGAACAATGCGGGTTTTGAAAGTCCATTTATGCTAGTAACTAACCAAGGCAAACAATCCTATCCCATGATGATAAATAGAATCGTCAAAAAATATCTGGGGTATATTTCCAATATAGATAAGAAAAGTCCTCATGTGTTGCGTCATACATTCGCAACCCATATGCTTGATAATGGGGCAGATCTCAATGCTGTTAAAGATTTACTCGGTCATGCGAGTTTAGCAGCTACGCAGGTCTATACCCATAATTCTTTGGAGAAGCTGAAAACAGTATTTGATCAAGCTCATCCAAAAGCCTAAATAATTGTTTAATTTAAATTTTAATCTTATGAAACTACAGATGCATTCCATTCATTTTGACGCAGATCAAAAGTTGGTAAATTTCATCCAGAAAAAGGCAGACAAATTAGAGACCTTTTACGACCGAATAATTGACGGTGAAGTTATCATGAAGGTGGAAAATGTTGATTCGAGGGATAATAAAGTTATTGAGATTAAAATCAATATTCCTGGTGCTCAGCTGTTTGCCAAAAGACAGTCAAAATCTTTTGAAGCGGGTGCAGATGAGGTGATTGAATCACTTCGAAGACAATTAAAAAAGAGAAAAGAGAAAATGATAGCTCATTGATGATAATGAGTAACATGTAGAAAAAGCCCTGGCATAAATGTCAGGGCTTTTTTTATCTCTGAAATTGCTGCTGCAAATTGATGGTTTTTCTAGAATAGCCAGAAGGTATTCTGAAGAGGCTTGGGTTAATTTCTGATTCTGAAATGCTTTGGACTAAGCTGTTGCTGCTGGCAACCCCTTTCTCATTGAAAGTGATTGTTTTTACGGGTAATCCTTTTTCTAAAATAGGACTGTTCTCATCTATTTTTATCGCCTGCAAGGATTGAGGAGTGGGTAACAATGAGGCTACCTCTTCGAGATTTTCTTTGAAGAAGGTCATTAAACTATTAAGAACATGGAATTTTGATTCTAGAATCCCCAATTCTTGATAAGAGGCTATATTGGTCTCTATCACTTTTTTGTTAGCACTGATCCCAGTATAAAGTGTGGTATTCCAGGAACTCACTTTTGTGTTTCCATTGTTTTTGTATTCAACCAAGGCATTGTTTTTTGGAGAAAGAAGTTGATCAAGTTTTTCTTGTTGCTCTTTAGGCATTTGCGATGAAAATTGTTTCATCATCTGAACCATCATTCTTAATTGATCCTTCAATTGCTGCAAGGTCGGCTCATCAAACTGGTAGTATTCCCTTTTGCTATGATCTATAAATGTGAATATTTGTTTAGACGCATCAAAGATGAGGCTGCTATTGTCTGCGCCTGAGTTTTGAATCGACAGGTGTGTGTCGTTAAGATACATTTTAGATGTCGTAACTTTCTGATTGCTGAGGTCTGTGGATTTTGAAACAATTACAATCCCAGTGTCAGCAAATACTGTAGCTGACTGAATCAGGATAATCAATACGATATGAAGGAATTTCATGATTGTAAATTACGTTTAGTCTAATGTAAAAAGCTTCTGATCTAAATGTTCTGAAGCTACAATGTTTTCAATATTTCTTTCTCCACGTTTTGTTGAGAATAATACGTTTCCGTATTTATTATACCCTCCCCATTTTTCTTTGAATTGAGGTTCGGTATGAGAATGGTCAGGGTAATAGGCCCATTGGGTAATCAAGTTCGTTTCGGGGTTAAACCAAAGATCATATAGAAAAGGAGTGCTACTTTGTTCAAAGGCCATTTGAATTCTATGCGCTTCTAAACTATCCTGTACTTGATCCTCGCCAATGTAATACAATGTCACTCCGTCTCCCTTTATTTCAAATGGAATTGTTAATAACCTGGAATCCATTTTCCACATATCGTTGGCTGATTGCAAATATGTTGCCAAGGAGTCGGGACTTTCTATGCTTATTCCGTTCTTTTTTACTTTTATCGTTTGTTTGTCAATATTAAAGATCATTGATAGAGTATCAGCCAAAAGATCTAATCTCACTATATCTTCTGTTCGATTCCAGTAATACTTTCTGCCGTCAATCTCCCATTCTAAATATTTGATTTTGTCCCACGCCATGCGGCCACCAATTGCCTCCATGATTTTGTCAGCTAGATAAATGGCTGATGGATCTGATTTTTCGATGTTGAAGCCCTCTATGGGGGCGTTGATGTCGCTAATGGTCGTAGTTTGAATCTCTGGTTCTGAGTTTTTGTTTTCTTTTTTGCTGCAACTCGATACCGAGATAATCAACAAAATAGGAATGATGTAGTGGGTTTTCATGGCTTCAATGGTTTTGTTGATTTAGAGATTATATAAATCCGGCTTTTTGATTAGCATCCAGAGGCTTACTTTAACTATGTCACCCATATTATTACAAGATAGGAATTTCTTTTCGTCATAGAATTCTGACAGATCGTTTTTCAGTGTTTTAATGTTTTCTTCGGTAGAGATCTCGTCTGTTACCATTACACGGAGAAGGTCTGCTACTCTGTATCGTTCCACTTTTAGACGATTGGCTATCAGTGCTCGTTCTTCCTTTTGGTACTGTCTCACCGTCTCTGGAGTCATATGTTTCAGGCCAATTTCAATTAAAGGGTTGTTCTGCTTGAAGTACTGAGGTAGATACACACTTCTTCTGCCTTCGTAGCACTGTTGATCAAAATCAATGGCTCTCAATCGATAAGAAACCTCTTCAAAATCAGGGGTGATATTGACAACAAAGTTGCTAGAATGCATGTCTCCCAGTAGCTGTACGAAACATCTTTCATTGAACTTTACAAATTCCTTTGCTAGTCGAATCTCGTTCAACCCCTTGTCTTTAAGGTTGTTTTTGATGAATTGGTCACAGGGAATGCCGGCTATATGCTCTTCAATGAGAGTTTGCTGGTAAACGCCATAGCCAATTCTGTTAGGAGAGAGTAAATGTTCTAACTCCAGGCCGTAGATTCGAGAAGCATCTGCGATTTTGATGTAGAAGTAGTCGAAATTGTCATTGATTTGGTTGACTACTCGGACACGAAATGGTTTGGTATTCCCGTATTCACAGATGTCTAACCTGTCGATAACGAGGTGATCCATCACGCTAAGATCTCCATCAGACTTGATGATAGCATAGATCTTTTTTAGGCTTTGGTAGATCGTCTGCATGTCAGACTGTGGATAGAATACTGTTTGCCAAAGTGTGTCGTGCCCATTTTTGTCGTAAAGAGGAATGGCATTGTCAAATCGCAATAGATCTTGGTATTCGATGTTGGCGGATATGGCTCTTTGATATTTTTTTAGATACCTCTGGAGGCGTTGGCCAACTGGATAGACAATTTTCTTTTTACTAATCAATGCCATGATAATAAGGGGGCTGAAATTCTATGCTAGAATAGTAAACTTTGGGCATCTAATTGTTAAATACAAGAGAAAACTCTGTCCCCTCATCAATTACACTTGTCACGCTGATACTGCCATTGTGCTTTCTGATGATCTGTTTGGATAGACTGAGGCCAATTCCTGATCCTGATTTTTTAGTCGTGAAGAATGGAATAAAAATTTTCTTTAAGGCATCCTCGTCTATACCTGTGCCATTGTCCTTGATGTTGATAAATACTCTTTGATAGCCATCATATCCAGCACTAATGGTAATAACCTTGTCCTTATTATTTTCAGGGTTTTCTTCCAAGGCTTGAATGGCATTCTTGAGTAAATTAATAATGACTTGATCGATCTGCTCACGGTCTGCCTCTATACAAATGTCTTTAGGCTCTATTTCTAGATTGACATGAATTTCGTGAACCTGAATGTCGTGTCTGAGGAGGGTGAGTGTCGTATTGAATAGCTCTTCGAGACAGATTTTCGTTTTGTTAGGAATTGGGATTCTAGTAAGGTTTCTAAAGTCACTCACGAATTTGATTAAGCTTTCACTCCGTTTATGGATGGTCTGAACAGCCATGTGAAAGTCTTCAATATCTTCTTTGCTGATGTTTTTGATGTTGAAATCATCGTCCACTACATCTTCCAAATTTGACTCGACAGTGGCTGCAAGGGATGAAATCGGCGTGACAGAGTTCATGATCTCATGTGTCAAAACACGAATCAAGTTTTGCCATGCGTCCATTTCCTTTTCGTCTAGTTCGCTTTTGATATTTTGGATGGACACCAACTTGAATTCCTCTTCACGTCTGACCAACTGAATGGCATAGATGGATAGCTGAACTTCTTCACCTTTTCGATCGATTTTGATCAAGTCTCTGCCGCCAGTCTGTAGATCTTTCAAACTGCTGACCAATTCGGGGTTGAGATCGGCCAAATCTTCAACGCTGCTAATGTTCTCTATGTCTAGAAGAGATTTAGCTGCTGCATTGATGATCTGGATTTGCCCTTTCTTATTGAAGGTGATGATCCCAATGCCTACGTGCTGAACAATCGTGCGTAGATACTGGTATTGTGCTTCTTTTTCTGCCCGGATCTCCCTGAACTTTTTGATCACCAGGTTGAACCGGTCGTATAGCAAATCCTGCGAAGTGCCTGTGCGTTTGGTCGTGTAGGTCTGTGTGAAGTCATCATATTTAATAGAATCCAGAAAATTGGCAAATTCTACATTGGACTTGTCGAGGTATTTCACCAGAGAATAGCCCTGAACAACTAAAGCGATCAATAAGAGCAATCGAGTAAGGTTATATGAATCCGAATAGAAGGAATTGACCAGTAGAATACAGGTCAAGAGCACAAAACCAACTCGAAGTGCTATTGATACTTTGAAATTCTTAAAGTCCATGTTTCTCTAGTCTTCTGTAGAGAGAGGCTCTGGTAAGACCTAGCTCTTTTGCTGCTCTGGAAATATTTCCCTGGTTTCGGTCTATGGCTTTTTGAATGATGTTTTTTTCAACTTCATCCAGGTTGAATGTCTCCTCCAGGATATTGCCATCCTCTCCTGTCTTATGGTTTAAAAAGAAGAAATCCTCAGGCATGAGAGAGTTTTCATCACTCATGATCACTGCTCGCTCTATGGCGTGCTGTAATTCTCGGATGTTGCCTGGCCAATGGTATTTCTGTAGTTTTTTGATGGCAGCTGAGGAAATCTTTTTACCACTCTTTCTGTATTTCTTGCTATAGGTTTTGATGAAGTGGTCTGCCAGTAGAGGGATGTCTTCGATTCTCTCCCTCAAAGCAGGCAGTCTCAATTCCACGGTGTTGATTCTGTATAGCAAATCTTGTCTGAACGTAGAATCTTCTACCATCTCGTAGAGCGGCATGTTGGTAGCGCAGATCAGGCGTATGTCAATATTTTGGATTTTGTTAGAACCAATTGGAGTGACTTGTCTGTTTTGAATAGCTGTCAGGAGTTTGGACTGCAGTGGCATGCTTAGGTTGCCGATCTCATCTAGAAACAAAGTACCCTTATTAGCAATTTCAAATCGGCCTTTGCGGTCTTCTTTGGCGTCAGTAAATGCACCTTTTTTATGACCAAATAGTTCGCTTTCAAAGAGTGTCTCAGTGATGGCTCCCATGTCGACCCCTACGAAAACATTGTCTTTACGCATAGATTTCATGTGAATGGCACGAGAGATCAGTTCCTTACCCGTACCGTTTTCACCTAAAATCAGGATGTTGGCGTCAGTTTGAGCTACTTTGTCGATGATCTTAAAAACTGACTTGATGGCCTCACTGTCCCCGATAATATCCTTGAAAGGTTGATTGATTTCCTCCTCTAGCTGTTTTTTTTCGCTTTTGAGTTGGTCTACCTGATTATATGACTTTTTTAGTTTGACTGCAGTGGATAGGGTGGCCAAAAGTTTTTCGTTCTGCCATGGCTTCAGTACGAAATCAGTAGCACCTTCTTTTAGAGCTTTGACGGCCATTTCTACATCGCCAAACGCGGTGATTAGTACTACGACAGCTTGTGGGTCTCTTTCTAGAATTTGATCCAGCCAATAAAAACCTTCCTTACCGCTGGTGATGTCTTTGCTGAAATTCATATCTAGCATGATGACATCATAGGTATCGTTGTTCATCAAGAAAGGAATCTTTTTTGGATTCTTTTCTATGATAACTTCCTGTGCATATTTTTTGAGCAGCATTTTAGCTGCAAACAATACGTCTTCGTCATCATCTATAATTAATATTTTGCCAAGCTCTTTTTCCATCATATCGAATTTTCTTTTTGTAGTTCACTATTTGTGCCAAAATCGAGAATCCAACTTGATGTTCAATAAAGAAGGTTTTTGAAAAACCGAGAGTTAAAATACGCCCTATATCGAACAAAAAAGTGTCTCGAAACCGGACATAATTTAGCTAAACTTTTATTCTAAATGACGGGAATGGGAGAGATAAATAATGAGGGGGAAGGTGAATTTAGAAATTCACCTTTTTAGTAAGGTTTTCATCTCCTGATTCTACCTTCACCACATAGATTTTGGAATTGGTTTCATTGAAGTTGTATTCAATTTCTGAATTCAACATGTACTTTTTTTCTTCCGTCAGTACGAGGTTGCCAATGATGTCATAAATTTTGATGTTGACATAGTCTGATGGTCTGTTGACGAATATTAACTTGAACTTTCCATTTTCTAAAGGCTCCAGGTGGTAGTCCAATTTATCAGGAGAAATAGATTCCTTATAATTCAATCGGTTTTCGATCTTACGAGAGTAATCCAGAGCATTTTCCTTGTCGTCAACCAAATCTTGTGCAATGGGTGCAAAGGATAGAGTGAAAAGAAGGGCAATAAGTAAGTAGTTCTTTTTCATAAATCAGAGGTTGACTTTTGATACAATAACAAGCAAATTCTGTTCCATAGTTTATGTATAAATGAGAAAATGCTTGTCATCGTTGCTTTTATTTTCAAACTTCTGCTTCCTCCAATTCATATGCCTCTGTCGGGATGCAACTGCAGTAGAGGTTTCTATCTCCATATGCATTGTCGACACGTCCCACAGATGGCCAGAATTTGTTAGCTCTGACGTATTCGATTGGGTAAACAGCGGCACTGCGGCTATAACTGTGGTTCCATTCGTCTGACAAACTATGGTCAGCAGTATGAGGTGCATTTTTCAATACATTGTCCTCTTTGTCTGCAGTTCCATTTTCCACCTCACGTATTTCCTCTCTGATGCTCAAAAGTGCATCACAGAATCTGTCTAGTTCTTCTTTTGATTCGGACTCTGTCGGTTCGATCATTAGTGTTCCTGCAACAGGGAATGAAACAGTAGGAGCATGGAAACCATAATCCATCAATCGCTTGGCAATATCTTCTACTTCTATACCAGCCTCTTTGAATGAACGACAATCGACGATCATTTCGTGCGCACATCTTCCATTTTTTCCGCTGTACAGAATGTTGAATTCTTTTTCCAATCGGGCTTTGATGTAATTGGCATTCAGAATTGCGAGTTTGGTGGCATTTTCTAATCCGTCTGCCCCCATCATAGCGATATAGGCATAGGAGATAGCTAGCACACCGGCACTACCCCATGGCGCACTAGATACTGCACCGATAGCTTCATCTTCTGCCATGTGAACAAGAGGATTGCCTGGTAGGAATGGAGCAAGATGTTCGGCAACACCAATTGGTCCGATCCCGGGTCCACCTCCACCGTGGGGGATGGCAAAAGTCTTGTGTAGATTGAGGTGACATACGTCAGCTCCAATAATACCTGGACTAGTCAACCCAACCTGGGCATTCATGTTCGCCCCATCCATGTAGACCTGTCCGCCATTCGAATGAATGATTTCACAGATTTCCATCACGCTCTCCTCAAATACTCCGTGAGTAGATGGGTAGGTGATCATGAGAGATGAAAGATTTTCTTTATGCTGTTCCGCTTTGGCTTTAAGATCCGATACATCGATGTTTCCTTGTTCGTCGCATTGTACGATGATCACCTTGTTGCCCGCCATCACAGCACTAGCAGGGTTGGTGCCATGTGCAGACGAAGGGATGATTGTAATGTCTCTGTGTCCCTGGCCAATCGATTCTTGATAGGCCTTGATAACCAAAAGCCCAGCATATTCGCCTTGCGCGCCAGAATTTGGTTGGAGCGAAACCGTATGGAAGTCTGTGATTTCAGCCAACCATTTAGTCAGATCATCGATGATGTCCATGTAGCCTCTTGTCTGAAAAGAAGGGGCGAATGGATGGATCATGGCAAATTCAGGCCATGTAATCGGTACCATCTCCGAAGTTGCATTCAGTTTCATTGTACATGATCCCAACGAAATCATCGAGTGGGCCAGTGACAAATCCTTGTTTTCGAGATGTTTGAGGTATCTCAGCATTTCGTGTTCTGATCGGTGCTTGTGAAATACTTCATGAGTCATGAAATCTGAATGTCTTGCGAAGACAGAATCAAATTTGATTTCCACATGATCCGCTGCTTTGATGATCTCCTCTGGGTTGATTTCAGATTCGCTATATTTCTGGAATACACCTATGATTTCAATCATATCAGATGGTGTATGCGTTTCGTCAAAAGCGATTTGGATGTGGTTTTCCACGAAATAGTTGAAGTTGACTTTTTTGGCTTCTGCTTCAACTCTAATTTTTTCGACAAGACCTGGGTCAATTTCGAAATCCAAAGTATCGAAAAAGGTCTGATTGTTTTGTTTAAATCCTAGTTTTTGAATGTAATTGCTGGCCAATTGAGCCAAGCCATGAATTCTTTTTGCTATTCTGGTCAGTCCTTCTGGACCGTGGTATACTGCATATGCACCGGCCATCACGCCAAGCAATACTTGAGCAGTACAGATATTAGAAGTGGCTTTTTCTCTTCGGATGTGCTGCTCTCTCGTTTGCAGCGCCATTCTATAGGCCTTTTTGCCATGCTTATCTACAGAAACGCCAATGATTCTACCAGGCAGCTGCCTTTTGAAGTCTTCTCTAGTCGCAAAGTAGCCGGCGTGAGGTCCCCCAAATCCCATAGGAACACCGAATCGCTGTGTAGTGCCTACCACTACATCCGCTCCCCATTCACCAGGAGGTGTCAATAACGTCAAGCTCAATAGGTCAGCAGCTGCAACTATTTTAACCTGATTGTTTTCAGCCTGCTGGAATAAGTCTTTGTAATCCTCTACGCTTCCATTGGCATTGGGATATTGAACCATGATGCCATAGTAGTCAGAGTCTCTTAGGTCAACTTCCTTGTAGTCACCAATGACTAATTCGATTCCTAGTGGAGTTGCTCTTGTTTGGAGAACGTCTAAAGTTTGAGGGAAAATATGCTGATCAACGAAATACTTGTTGGCGTTCTTTTTATCTTTTTTCCTCAAGGAATGAAGCATGGTCATGGCTTCAGCAGCAGCAGTCCCTTCGTCTAGCAACGAAGCATTTGCAATTTCCATTCCGGTCAAGTCGCTGATCATGGTTTGGAAGTTGATCAAGGCTTCTAGTCTGCCTTGGGCTATTTCAGCCTGATATGGTGTGTAGGCGGTATACCACCCTGGGTTTTCTAGAATGTTGCGTTGGATGACTGCTGGAGTCACTGTTCCGTAGTAGCCCATTCCGATGAAAGATTTGAAAACCTTATTTTGAGAGGCTGTTTCCTTCATCGCATGAAAGTAGCTGAACTCATCCAGGGCAGGTGGTAGGTTCAGTTTGCCTTTTCTTCTAATATTGGCAGGTACGGTTTGGTCAATGAGTTGATCTAAAGAATCTGCACCAACGGTTTCCAACATCTGCTCGATTTCATTTTCTGAAGGGCCATTGTGTCGGTTTTGGAAGTGAGTTCTCTCGTTTAAATTCGCTATCATCTTGGGCTTAATCCTTTAATTCTCAAAAAAGTAATGGGCGCAAATTTAGCTTGAATTCCACTAAATAAAAGGCATAAGAATAGACAAATCTTTTGCTTTGATTGATTGAGACTTAAGAAGAAAATGTGATGTAAAAATGAGAAGGGGAGGGAGTCGATACTTGTGGGATTAGGTACCGTTGTACCTATTCCCCACAAGATCTTTTCAACCAGCTATGGAAAGAAAGACTTTTAATCCATCTTTCTGTTACAATTATAAATCCTTCCTTCTTCAACTGGTATTTATTTGGACGAAGAGGCGGTTATTTTCGATGAATAAGATGAATTCATAGACGAATGATATTTAACGCCTTCTGGGTTTCTTTTTACTTCCTGCTTTTTTGCGTTTTTTTTCATGGAAAGCACCCTTATAATCAGGGTTTTCCTTCTTTTTTAGGTAGTCCAACTCGCGTAGCATCTTTTGTTTTTCCTCGAATGGTGTTTTTTCGATAGCAACAGCCTCAGGCAAGGTTGAAACTGGAATTGTTTTATCAATCAATGCTTCGATTTTTTTGATGTGGTATTGTTCCGCATCATTGGAGAAGGTGATGGCTATGCCGGCATTGTTGGCGCGACCGGTTCGGCCGATGCGGTGTACATAATCCTCGTAAATTAGGGGTACGTCAAAATTGATGACATGAGATACCAGCGTAACGTCGATTCCTCTAGCCGCTACGTCAGTCGCTACCAGAATACGAGTTTCACCACTTCTAAATGAATCTATGGAGTTCATTCTGGTGTTTTGTGCCTTATTGCCATGAATCACCTTGACGGATTTGGTGATTTTTCTATCGATGAATTTATAGATATTGTCCGCATTGGCTTTGGATTTCACGAAAATGATGACTCGATTGAAATCTTCGTTCTCCAACAAATGCCCCAGCATATTGATTTTTGATTTGAAGTTGGGGATGTGGTAAAGCTGCTGCTCGATGGTGTCTACTGTGGAGGCCTGAGGAGTTACTTCCACTTTTTCGGGGAATTCCAGGAACTCTTCTGATAGCGTAATCACGCTTTCGGGCATGGTGGCAGAGAATAACAGGTTTTGTCTCTTGACAGGGATTACCTCCAATATCTGTCTGATCTGAGGCATGAATCCCATGTCCATCATTTTGTCCGCCTCATCGATGACCAGTGTTTTGATCTGTTTAGTGCCAAACACATATTTTTTGTACAGGTCCATAAAACGACCGGGTGTGGCGACTAGGATATCCATTCCATTTTCGAAAGATTCTATTTGAAGTTTCGATCCTGATCCCCCAAAAACCGCAGTGTGGCGCAAGTCCAGATAAGTGCAGTATTTCTTGATATTTGATTCAATCTGAATGGCCAGCTCACGGGTAGGAGCGAGAATTAAGGCTCTAGGGTCATCTCCTTGTGCATATTTTAGCTTCATCAATAGCGGAAGTACAAAGGCTGCCGTCTTGCCTGTTCCTGTTTGGGCGATCCCCAGTACATCATGCCCAGCTTGAATGAGCGGTATGGCCTGCTGCTGAATAGGGGTTGGAGTTTCATAACCAGCCTCTGAAATCGCATTGAGAATCTGCTTATTCAATTTTAGATCTGAAAAACTTTCGATGTTATTGGACATGGATATGATATTAGATGCTTGATCTGCTACTTTTGCTCTGCAATTTAGGAAATAAAAAGGACGGACAAATGGCTAAATACACCCTGATTAAAAATGCGAAACTGGTAAACGAAGGTGAAATTCTTGCTCATGATGTATTGATCAAAGATCAGATGATCGAAAAGGTCGGTTATGACTTGAGTCACGAGACGGCAACTGTGCTGGATGCAGAAGGTAAATTCCTGATTCCGGGGATCATAGATGATCAGGTGCATTTTAGGGAGCCGGGGCTAACACACAAGGCAGAGATCTATACGGAAGCCAAAGCTGCTGTAGCTGGTGGGATTACTTCTTTTATGGAGATGCCGAATACGGTGCCTAATACTTTGACTCAGGAGCTGCTGCAAGACAAATACGATATAGCCGCTGAGCGATCATTGGCGAATTATTCTTTTTTCATGGGTGCGTCCAATGACAACCTAGAGGAGGTATTGAAAACGAATCGACAAGATGTCTGTGGGATCAAGGTTTTTATGGGATCGTCGACTGGCAATATGCTGGTGGACAATGAGGAAACTCTGGAGCGACTTTTCTCAAGAGCGGAACTGATCGTAGCAGCACATTGTGAGGACGAAGGAACCATACGTGCGAATATGGAGCTATATAAAGAGAAGTATGGAGATGATATTCCGTTTACAGCACATCCGTTGATCAGAAGCGAGGAGGCTTGTTATTTGTCATCCTCTAAGGCTGTGGCTCTGGCGCGTAAGAACAAAACCAAATTTCATGTACTTCACATCTCGACGGCCAAAGAAACGGATCTATTTGATAACGACATCCCGTTGAAGGATAAGTTGATTACATCCGAAGCTTGTATCCATCATATGTGGTTCAATGATGAGGACTATCTGACAAAGGGAGGAAATATCAAATGGAACCCTGCTGTGAAGACCGCTTATGATAGAGATATGGTTTTTCAGGCGATGCTGGAGGACAAGATCGATATCATCGCGACAGATCATGCGCCTCATACGATAGAGGAGAAGAATAATGGCTATTTGAATTGTCCTTCGGGAGGGCCGTTGGTGCAGCATGCTTTGCCAGCTATGATGGAGCATTATCTAAACGGAAAAATATCTATCGAGCGGATGGTAGAAAAAATGTGTCACAATCCTGCGATCCTTTTCGAGGTAGAGAAGAGAGGATATATCAGGGAGGGATACTACGCCGATTTGGTATTGGTAGATAGTCATGATGTATGGTTGGTAGACAAAGGAAATGTATTGTCAAAATGCGGTTGGAGCCCATTTGAAGGATATAAGTTTCGATCTAAAATCACGCATACCTTTGTGTCTGGACATCTCGCCTATGAGAATGGAAAGTTCAATGAAGAGCAGAAAGGAATGCGCTTAAAATTTGATAGAAAATAAATCTGAAATATGTTTTGAAAAGTGTGATTCACTTTTCTATTTTTGCACTCCCTTAACGAAAGGGATATACGGTGGTTGTAGTTCAGTTGGTTAGAACGCCTGATTGTGGTTCAGGAGGTCGTCGGTTCGAGCCCGATCTTCCACCCGTTGAAAACGAAGCAGTTACATTAATTTGTAACTGCTTTTTTTATGTCCTTGCGTGCTTTTTGCGTGCTTTTTTACAAATCGTAATTGTTTGCAATCGTTTTACTTCAATGCAAATACAGCATAGATCCCAGAAGAAGTAGTTGATTTACATATCTTGCGATGGGGCAGTTGGTAGCTCGTAGGTATCATAAACCAAAGGTCTCTGGTTTGAGTCTTGCTGTAAACACTCATAAATTCAGGTTGTTTCCTAAAAGCAGCTGCTTTTTTTATTCCCATTGTTAAAATTAGGTTAAACAAATTTAAGGTTGATACATCATTTTTGATTCAAGGGTCTATTATTCAATTTGCGTTTCCAATCCCGCTATTATTCTCTTGATTTTTGAATGGTTTGCACAATCGAGCAAATCAAATAAACAATGAGAGCAAAGTTGAAATAGTTAGTTTTCTAGCTTTGGGTTGATATAAACTCAATAAGCTTGACTATGCGAAGATGGATTCTATTGCTGGGCATTGTACTCAGTTCTTTTTCTGGTTTCTCTCAAGAGAAGGAAAAGCCACCTAATTTTCTATTTATCGCTGTGGATGACCTCAATATCTACAACAGCCCAATGGGTAACTATCCGGGAAATTTTCTTGAGAAAATCTATCCGAGTAAAATGAAGAGAAGTGAGGTGATTCAACGCTTGACACCTAACCTGGATCGATTAGGGCAGCAATCCATGATTTTTAATCGAGCTTTTAGTGCAGCTCCACTGTGTGGCCCTTCGAGAACGGCTCTGCTGACAGGTACACCTCCACATGTGTCAGGATATTATCAACATGACCAGCATTTCAGAGGATATAGTTCTTTAACTAATGTTGTAACTCTACCTCAACATCTAAAGAATAACGGATATTATACGGTAGGGATCGGGAAGGTCTTTCACAAAGGTAGAAGCTATCTAGACAGAGGAGTGTTTAGTGACTGGCCGGATCAGCTTTACTCCTGGTCAGAATGGGTAGAGGTGCATTCTGGAACTGCAGCAGGACCTGATTATGAATTTGATAAATCCGAAACTCCTTCCAGATATTGGGAAAGTGATGGTAAAAGGAGTCATAATTACACTCGATTTGGATCGACATCAGTCCCAAGAGAAAAGGCGAATGATTATCTCAATGCTCAATTCATCGCGGATTTGATTGTGAAAGGTGAAGCCATTCGTCAGGATCTTCATGGCAAAGAACGAAACTTGACTCTTCCTCAAGACAAACCTTTCTTTCTGGCTTGTGGATTATTTGCTCCTCATTTGCCATGGGTGGTTCCACAAGAGTATCTGGATATGTTTCCGATTGACGAAATGGCTATCGATCAAGACTTGTTGGATTGGATAGAAAGCGATTTAAAGGACTTATCTGCTTATGGTCAAAACAAGACTAGAAATACCCACATGGATGAGCTTCGTCGTTTTGGAATAGAGTTGGATGGAAAGGGAGGGGATATGAATGCCTGGAAAGCCTACCTGCAGGCTTATTTAGCGACGATTGCTTATTCAGACAGAAATATCGGTGTATTGGTTGATGCCATAGAACAAAACCCACAGAAGGACAACACAGTAGTGATGCTCTGGAGTGATCACGGCTATCACGTCGGAGATAAGAACCGATCAGGGAAAGTGACACTATGGGAGGCGGCCAATCATTGTAATTTGATTATTCGAGATCCTCGAATCAAAGAAAGTACAGAAGGAAAAAGAGCGGAGACACCAGTGAGCTTGCAGGACTTGTATCCTACAGTAGTCTCTTTGGCAGATTTAGATAAACCAGAGCATGTGCATGGAGTAGATTTATCATTGATCCTAAAGAATAGTAAAGAAGAGCGTGGACAACCGGTATTGAACACCAATGGGAAGGATAATCACGCCCTGCGTACAGATGGCTTCAGATACATTCGATTTAGGAATGGAGATCAGGAGCTTTATGATTTGGAAAAAGATCCTTTCGAGGAAATTAATCTTGCAAAATCTGAAAAGCATCAAGAGCTACTAAACTCTTTATATCAACAACTCAACGAAATGTTAAAGACAAGACCATGATGAAAAGAATTTTTTCGCCCTCCAAACTTCTTATTCTTTTAATTCTTACGCTGGGATCAAATGTATTTGGACAAGATCAACCAGAAACTTTCAAAAACCCTATACTAACAGGGTTTCACCCTGACCCGTCGATCTGCCGAGTAGGGGAAGACTATTACCTAGTCAACTCGAGTTTCGAGTGGTACCCTGGGTTGCCAGTTTATCACAGTAGAGACTTGGTCAACTGGGAGTTGATTGGCTATGGAATACACCGACCCAACCAAGTGCCTTTGCCAGAGGGGCTACCTGATTCACGTGGTGTGTACGCTCCTACAATCCGCTATCACGAGGGATTGTTTTATATCATCAATACTTGCGTGAAGTGCGAGGGTAATTTTTATATCACAGCTACTGATCCGGCCGGCCCATGGTCTGAGCCAGTTTGGTTGGGTACGCGAGGGATCGACCCGGAGATCTTTTGGGATGATGACGGGCAGGCCTATTATGTAGGCCATGCCAATATCACAGGAGTGAATGACTGGCCCGATAAAAATGGTGCATGGATGCAGAAGTTGGATTTGGTCGAAGGCAAAGTAGTTGGAGAAAGAAAGCAGCTCACTCACGGTCATGCCAAAAATGCCCGGTGGACTGAAGGGCCTCATATTTATAAAATCAACGGTAAGTATATGCTCCTGGTGGCAGAAGGAGGGACTGGCTTTCACCATGCGATCACGGTGCATCATAGCGATAGCTTGTGGGGGCCGTATATCCCCGATCATTCAAATCCAGTGCTAACACATAGACATCTGGGTGCAGATTATCCGGTACACTCGGTAGGGCATGGAGACTTGGTGCAGCTCCCGTCAGGGGAGTGGTGGTTTGTTGGATTGGGCAAGCGAAAGGTTGATGGTAGCACGCTTTTGGCGCGTGAGACTTTTTTGACTCCTGTTAAATTTGAAGAACGAGAAGGTTATCCGACACCCGTTTTCAATCCCGGAGTGGGGCATTTGTCCGTCGAGCAAAAGCGTCCTGATTTGCTCTGGACACCTTTTGATTCAAAAGAGCTTAAAGATGATTTTGACGGTAAGATATTGGATTTGAAATGGAATTTCCTGAGATCACCAATGACCACCTGGCATGGCTTGCATAAGGGACAATTGATCCTAAATACCCGCGCCGAGAAAATTGAAAATTTCGAAAATCCATCCTTCATTGCTCAGAGAATAGAGGATCATAATTTTAAGGCTGAGACTCAGGTATCTTTTTCGTCAAAAAAGAGCAATGAAAGTGCGGGACTGGTTCTCTATCGCAATAGCCAAAACCATTTTCAGTTGGTCAAAAAAGGAGATGAGGTGCAATTGATAAAAACCATCAGAGGTAAGCAGAACGTTGTAAAAAGGCAAAAAGTGAAATCTAACAAATTGGTATTAGGAGTTGAGAGCTCAGGAGTGAAAGCTGTCTTTTCTTTCAAAGAAGAGGATGGAAAACGCATCGAATGGGATGAAGAACTGACTTTGCTGTCAGACGAAGTAGCAGGTGGCTTCAATGGCCCGTACATCGGCATGTACACCACCAGCGACGGACAAAAATCAAAATCCAAAGCCTATTTCGATTATTTTATATACCAAGGGAAAGACAATGATTAACATACAAAGTAGGTGGTTTTATTCATTCATAATTGCAGGGTTGCTTGCTTGCGAACACAAAATAAAGGAAGAAGTTGTAACTGTATCCAAGCCTAATATTATCTATATACTAGCTGACGATTTAAGTTATAAAGATTTAAGTGTTTTTGGTCAATCTCAGTATCAAACGCCTAATTTGGATGCGCTTTGTAATCAGGGCATTCGCTATGATCAGGCCTATGCGGCGGCTGGAGAATGTGCCCCCTCCAGAGGAACACTTTTGACAGGTCTTCATACAGGGCATGCTCCGATACGTCAAAACAGTAGTGTCAGAGGACAGGATCATTTAAGGGATGAGGACATCACTATCGCCGAAGTGCTGAAGTCAGCAGGCTATCAGACTGCCTTTGTGGGTAAATGGGGGATAGGCCAGCCGGGTACGGAGGGAGTCCCATACAAACAAGGGTTCGATTACTCTTTTGGATTTTATGATCAGGTGCGAGCGCATACTTACTTTCCAAATTTCCTCTGGGAAAATGACCAAAAGATCGAGTACCGAGCCAATCAGGGCTTTAATATGCAGAAACGCTATGATAGCAACGTTCGTGAACCGGGCCCAGAAGTACTCAATGAGTATACAGCAGAAGGGAAATTGGTTCTCAGTGAGGTAGCTGATCCAAATGGAGCTGTTTTTTCTGAAGCGGAAATGGAGAAGAAGGCTTTGTCATTTGTGGATCAAAATGCGGAACAACCGTTCTTCCTCTACTATGCTACTCAGTTACCCCACGGGCCTGTCATCATTGATAGTTTAGGCGCGGACATGAACAATCGAAAAGATCTACCACTTAAGCAAAGAGAATGGGCGGCAATGGTTCAGCGTCTGGATTACTTTACCGGTCAGTTAGTAGCCAAACTGAAGGAAAAAGGAGTCTATGAAAATACCCTGATCGTATTTTCGTCTGATAACGGTTACTCCATGGCTGGATACATGGGCAGGGGTAATGCGCCTGATTGGGAAAATGATCCCTGGTTGGATAACAAGGGTCCATTCAGAGGGGGTAAGTTTTCAGTGCTAGAGGGAGGGTGCAGAGTCCCCATGTTTGCGCATTGGGCAGGTAAGATCGAGCCACAAGTGTCTCAGACTCCTGTTTGGTTACCAGACTGGTTTGCTACTTTTGCGCAGCTGAGTGCAGCTGACTCGGTACCTATCAATGATGGTGCAGATCTACAAGCAACCTGGAGTATGCAAGAAACTCTTTTACAAGACAGAGCCTTATATTTTTCTAGAGGTAGGGAACAGGCTGTCCGAAAAGGAAAATGGAAAGCTTACCGAAAGACTCCGGATCATGATGTTGAATTATATGATATAGCGAATGATAGCTATAGTCAAAACAATCTGGCCAATGATTACCCAAAAGTAGTTCAAGAGCTCACTCATGTACTCAATGATAGCCATACCCCATCTCAGTGGTACTGGGACCCATGGGAGAACAGGATAGAATATGATGCCAAGAAGCAATTGGCCCTTGAAACAAATCAGATACTACCTGTCATTCGACCCAATAGTATCCAAAAGTTACCTTGGGAAAAGTAAAAAAAAGAGGCTGATTCATTTAATGAATCAGCCTCTTTTTTATTGAATCTGTCTGAATTCTTAAAACTCTTTATTCCCAAACTCACTCTCTGCAAATTTCGCCTTGTTTTTTAGCTTATTGAATTTGTAGCTGACATTGATCATGATAATATCTACCTCATAAACGTAATTGGTCGTGGTATAGAAGGCCTTGCGTACTCCATCTGCTGGATCGATATAGTCACCAGATGTGCTTATGCGCTGCTCATTGGTATCAAGTAGCCCCATGTCCATATTGAGCCATTGTAGAGTAGTGGAAAGTCTTTCATCCAGAAATGATTTGCTCAAAGTCAAATTAGGTGAATAGAAACGAGAGTCTTTGCCTTGTGCAGTGATCCTTTCAGATAGGTAATTAAGTGACCATTGTAGATCCATCGTAGGCGATAGAGCAAATGTGGTGTTGATATTGGCTAAATATTGCCAGGCTTTGGGGTTAATTTTGGTTTGGTTAAACTCCCCGTCAATTTGATAGTGGTAGATGTTGGTTCCAGCATAGAGTGTCCACCATTTGGTTAGGTTCATTTCTGTACCGATTTCCAATCCAAAAGCTTTGCCTCGACCCACGTTGGTGTAGATTCTATTCAGTACTGTATCACTATCCACTGTATTCACTCTGTTGATGACGTTTTCTGTGTTTCTGAAATAGGTAGTTGCAAAAAATGATTGATTCTCAAAGTCTTTAATTATCCCCAATTCGACTAAGTCTATGAATTCTGGTAATAAATTGGCATCTCCTTGCTCTAGTGTTTCTGAATGCTCCTTTTCTTTAAAAGGATTCATTTTGAAGGTAGTAGTCCGTTCTACTCTTTTACTATAAGCGGATTTGATTTTAAAATCTTCGCTTACGGCATATTGTAGACTAGCTGATGGGAAAAATCTAAAATAATCGTAATTCAGTACCTGTCTTTGGTCTCCAATGCTCCGACCGATGTAGTCTAGTTTTCGATCCATTAGTTCAGTTCTCAATCCAATTCCATAGTTCCATTGGGCACCTTCTCCATCCAGATTGATGTAGGCAGAGTGTATGCTTCTTTTTAGGTTGAGATTGCTTGAATACTCGGGTACAATATTCCAGGAGTCAGAATCAAAATCATAAGCCTCGTACAAAAAGTCTCCCTGATGATCAAGGTGTCTGAATTGATACCCTACTGTCCATTGTCCCAATAGGGTGGGGGCTAAATCATAGTCTAAATTGAAACGTGTACCATAAAGTGGATTGTCATTGGTATTATACTCGTCATTATAGATGCTTTGATCCTGACGCCAATTGGTAGCGAGGTTTCTATTCGTGGTAGGGCCTCCTAGGAGGGTGTATTCGTACAAAGCGGAAAGACTTAGCTTAGATTCATTGGAGAATCGGTGACTGTAATCAAAGCTACCAAGGGCAAAATCACCAGTACGAATGCGGAGGTTTTCATTGTAGTAATCGAATGCGCTGATCTGACCTCCGTCTGGCAACTGATAGGTTTTGTTGTCATAGTAGATGTCAGCCGTTCGGTCTTTTGATCTTTTTCCTCCATATATGCTGATATTAAAGTCATTTCTCTCATTTGGGTGGAAACCCACAGCCATGCGACCTGAGTAGTTGGTTTCGTCAAAACTTCTCTCTCCATCAGAAGGGAACTCGGTACGTTTGTCTCCGATTTCGGTCCAGACATCACCTTCTCTTCGACCAGATTTGTCGTTTCTAAGATAGCTGCCGCCTAATGCGAGATCCCATTTGTCCTTTCGGTAATTGAGAGTAAAGTCAGCTCCATATCGCTGAGCGGCCTCTTTGTTGTCATAAGGTTCGATGCTGGGTAGACCGACCTTGACGTTGACCTGAGCAAACAGCCCATCTGTGGCATTTTGTGTGGTAATGATGTTGATAATTCCAGCTTTTCCTTCTGAGTCATACTTGGCAGATGGTGCAGTGATGATTTCTATGTTCTTAATGGAGTTGGCGGGGAGTTGGTTTAACAAAAGTGCTGGGTCAGACTGTATGGGTTGGCCATTGAGAAGGACTACAAAACCTGTACTGCCACGCACAGACATATTTCCTTCTGCATTGATGCTAACTGAGGGCATGTTGCGAAGCACGTCAGTGGCAGTGCCTCCCTGGCTATTTTGGAACTGGTCTGCTTCGAAGACCTGGCGATCCAGCTGATGCATGGTGGTTACTTTTTGACCAGATACGACCAGTTCTTGGAGGAGTTGTTCATTGGGAGACAGGGCAATTGCTCCAAGGTCCAATGCTTGTTTTTTGTCAATAGATATACCATCGATCGTTTTGTCTTCAAAACCCATGAACTGAATGGTAAGTGTATAATTGCCTGCTTTCAGATCATTCAAAGAGAAGGCACCATTCATATCCGAAACTACCCCTTTGACAAAGGACTGAGTATTAGATTCGTAAAGAATGACGCTAGCAAACTCTATGGGCGCTTGTTCAGAATCGTCAACCAATCTACCCGAAAGAGTCGATTGGGCGAGGCAGAATTGGGAGGTTAAGGCGGATAGAATTGCAATTAGTATTTTTCTCATTGATGTCGAATTTATTTTTTCAACAAAGAAAAATTACATGATGATATCCGCTTCGCCTTATCATCCTAATCTCTAGCACTATTGTTCATTTATAGGCTGAAGGCCAATTTTCTATCGATTTGATCTCGATGTCTTTGTAAAAAATCTCGGCTCCTTCCGATTGTAAAATGATTTTTCCTTTCTCTAGTGGAAGTAAATTTCCTTCTTCATCGATCATTTTCGAATTGAACAGTCGCATCACTACACGGCCATTGACCACATAGATGGATTGATCCTCTAGACAGAGCAGTTCGATTTCATTCCATTCGCCATGTTTGTTTTCATTGTCGAAGGCTTTGATGCATCTCCAGGTATGATAGGGTTTATCGGTGTGTGTGATAGTTTGGAGAGGAGATCCTTGTTCAAAATAATGATAACCTACCTGCTCGTTTTTATATCCTGGTATATCTATTTGAACTCTGCCAATACTCCAGTAGTCTCCTACATCTCCTTGCTGTATTTGCATCTCCTGACTATGAGGCCATTTGCCATTGGAACTGCCTCCCTCACCAAAGGCATGGTAAAGTAGTCCGCTATCACGTGGTTTGCCTAATCTGGGCGCATGAGTATCTTCACCCCATTTGAACTTGAGTTTTAAATGATAGTTACCATAGATTTTGGTGGTTTCTAAAGTGCCGAAGGCCTGGCCACTCACACGGATTACTTTTTCTCCATCTAGTTCTACTACGCTGTAGACCTGCAGTGGATCGTTTCCCGTTCCGAAGGGTATGTAGTTGCCTTCAGAGTCTTTTTTGCAAGCCGAGCAGGGAGTGCTCGAATCGGGCGCATCTAGATAGGATTGCCAACCGTTCAGGTTTTTTCCATTCCATAGAGGAGTCCAGTCTTTGGTTTGACCGTGGCAAAGTGAAGATATAGTCAGAAGAATTGATAAAAGAATTAATCGCATTGGAATTCGGTTTGATTTGTGTTTTGATCAAAATGTTGTTCACATATTTCGATATCGGCTTCCATATTAGATCTTTTGATAAAGCCCATGGCTTTGATATTGACATTTTTGGCGGTGATGTTGGCATGACCTCCTCCTTGTTTGCCATTTGCACTTTCGTTCCAAAAATTGAACAAATAAGAATTGGGAGCGTCGATGGTTAGTCCATCAAATATGAGATTTTTGTCGTAGTAGCCTTTTCTAGCGTCTATGACTGCATTGCCTGTGTTACGCCTACCGAAATTTCCATAGACCTTAAGATTCTTGAACGTTCCAGTGGCTCCAGATCCATAATTACCCCAACCAAACTGGATGGGTACCGCATTTTGAATTAATTCAATGGTGGTGTTCTCAACATAGATATCATTGTACACCTTGATGATATCGTCTCCGCTGGAAAAAAAGCAGTTTTTGACAGTAGAGCCATTGGCTGCAGATATTCCGTCGCTATGATTATGATGTCCCCCGCGATTGTCAATTGCATCTACGCTATCAAGATGAATGATACAGCCATTTTTACCAGTAAAATGAAAACCAATTGGATTGATGGAAGTAAGATTTCGGATATGAAATTCAAAATCTCCTGATCCAAAGAAAGCAGAGTAAGGGACTGTTCCACCACCCGCATCCAAGTTGTGAAGTCTGAGTAAACCTGAAATAGGTGTGCCGTAGACCTTGGAGCTTTTTCTATCCTCACCTTCTATCGTTATGGTATGGGATACATGGAAATGGCCGACTACAGTTACCTCTTTGCCAATGATTATTTTACGAACTATGGAAGGAACCTTCCAGTAAATGTCTTTGAAATGGTCACGTTTGGGGAAATTGATCTGCCCGCTGCTGACAAAGGTTAGGATACAATTGTCTTCATCCCACATGATTGTACCAGAATAGGCTGATTTTAATTCATCAATACTGCTAGTTTGTATGAATTGACATATGGAAAACCATGAATAAAATAGGAGTCCAAAACAAATACTGAGTGCTTTCATAATAAGTTTAATAAATGTCGAATAGCTAATCTAGTTGATGACTTTTTAGGATAAGTAGTTGGTGAATATCTTAGGATGTTTCGACAAAAAAGTGGGATAAATGAGCAGCTATTGGGTGGGTTTTTAGTGGTTTCTTTGTTGATATGAAAATCAAATGTTTGGAATTAAATCCATAGATTCTTACACCTATCGTCCACGGTTTCAATTGTACAACTTGAAGAAAGACCCTCGGGAAACAAATAATTTGGTAGGTCTTCCTCAACATAGGGAGACACTACAATTGCTTCAACAAAAGTTGAGAAAATTCCAGGTAGAAACCAGCGATCCATGGGCAGTGAAATGGCAACATGAATAATAACTATATTTATCACTATGTATAAATCATCATTGCTTCTTCTTTGTTGCTGTATTCTACAAATTAAAGGCTTTGCTCAGCAATTCAATACCCTGGATTGTGAAGGTCAACCTCATGTGCGACATGAGGCTGGGGCTGTAGCGGTCAATGGTAAACTGTACTTACTGGGAGGTAGGAGAATTCAGGCTGTAGATGTGTTTGATCCTAAAACTAATGTTTGGGATTCCTTATCAAAGGTGCCTCAGGAGATGCACCATTTTCAACCCATAGTTTATAAGAACAGAGTTTACATAGTAGGAGCATTTACAGGTGGATACCCTAAAGAATCACCTATCCCTCATATTTGGATTTATGATCCAACTACTGATCAATGGAGCAAAGGTCCGGAGATTCCAGAAAGTAGACGAAGAGGTGGGGCTGCCTGTGTTTTGATCCAGGATGAATTGTATCTGATTGGCGGAATTCAGTTAGGGCATACCAGTGGTACAGTAGCTTGGGTAGATCGTTTGAATCTGGAGACGGGAGAGTGGAAAATGTTGACTGATGCACCTCACCGCAGAGATCACGTGGTGGCTGCATCTGATGGGAAGTGCATTTATGTATTAGGTGGTCGTACGACAGATTATCATGAGGAGGGTCGTTTTACTGCTTTCTTTGATACAGCTCAACCTGCTGTGGATAAGTTGGATCTGAAATCGATGAAATGGGAAACCATGCAAAATCCTCTGCCAGTTGCAAGTGCTGGTGGTACAGCTATACATGCGAATAATCATATCTATTATACCGGAGGAGAAAGTGATCAAAAGGAGGCCCATGATGAAGTTCAGGTTTTAGATCCAAAATCAGACCAATGGACAATTGTTGCAAAATTGAACCAAGGTAGGCATGGAACCTCTCTGGTTTGCATCGCGAATTCTCTTTACATAGCTTCAGGTTCGGGCAATAGGGGTGGAGGACCCGAACTATCTAGCATCGAAAGCGCCCAATTACCTTAATATTCATTTCTAAAGGTTTCTGTACGTTTGAAATGTACAAAAGAGCAATTCCTTAGCACATTTGTACAGCCTGTCTGTTTTTATAATCTGTAGCTTTATCTAGCATTTATTCTGGTGTCCTATGATCTCAGTTATCATCTCCACCTACACCATCCATTACCAGCCGACCAACCGAGGCTTGAATTCTAACCGTGATGAGGCATGAGGAATTATTTTAAAAAAATCGATAGCAGGGGTGTTTTGTATTTCATACTTTGGCTATGTTTTGCCCTAATGGCATATCTATTCGAAACTAAACAATGGGTAGAATTGCCTCCTTCCTTGGTTACCAACCTAAGTAGTTCATTTGTTATGTTCTCTCTTTTTTTCCTGGTGTTGCTGTACGGTAAGGAATGGAAAGCAAAAAGTGAGGAGAAATCGAAACTGAGTGAGTCACTCAAGTCAGCACCTATAGTAATCGAAGGGGGAATTGGAGATGATAAGCGCCTACAGTTTGAAGTCTATGCAGCTAAAAGAGCTTTGAGGTTACGTGACAGAATTTTAGCCAAATATGCATTTACCAATTCTCATGAGATCAGGCAGCCAGTGGCCAATATTGTTGCGTTGGCGATGCTTTTAGAAAAAACTGAAAATGCCCAGGATCAAAAAGAACTCATTTCTGCGATCAAGGGTGCAGCAGAGGCTCTAGATGAAAGAATCATCAAGCTCAATGATACCCTAACCTTAACTAATGTTAAAAAAAGAGAACCCATTCCAACCTGATCATAGATTACTCCATCTTCTCTCCCTAAAACGAAAGATTAATGAAAGACTATTATTATGAAAACAAGATTAACAAAAGTACTGATCCTATTATTGATGGTTCATTTGTCATGGGCCGGTAAGCGAGACATTCAAGTTACCAATTATACCATTAATAATGGACTTAGCAACAACCGTGTCCTCGATATGGTCCAAGACCATCAGGGCTTTATGTGGGTTGCTACTGAAGGGGGACTGTCCCGATATGATGGGATTAAATTCAAGAATCATAGTAATGACCCTTCTGATCCCAGCACGATTCCGGGCAACATTATTGAGGCGATTGGACTAACCCCAGAGGGAGATTTGATATTGATGATCAAAGAGAAAGGGCTGTATAAATATGAAATGACCTCCGAGTCTTTCATACCTTATATCAATATCAATGAGCAATATAAAAACGAAAATCATTTTATAGTCCGGGACATAAGGGTCGATGAGGGAGGTAAGATTTGGGTGTCTGCAACCAACGGCCTTTATCAGCTAGTTCAGGGAGAACGAACGGAGTCAGGTTTTCAGGATGAGTTTAAAAGAATCGCTCTTGGTGTACTTTATCATTCAGAACCTATCAAAGATGGTTGGATGGCTGTATCATCGACAGATGGGGTGAAGCTATATCATCCAGAGTTGGACAGCATTGTGACAGGAGAACATTTATCTGTATTGATGCAACTCAAGAGTACCTTCATCACAAGATACAATGCAAATAATAATAAGCTGTATATCAGTATGGTCAACGGAGTGCATACGCTCGATATGTCCACCATGATTTTGGAGGAATTGATACATACGGATCAGACTTTAAGAGCTAGAGGGATGGTATTGAACAAGGAAGGGAATTTGATTCTATCCAGCGATAACGGCATGTTGATTCATGACGTTCGTTCAGGAAAAACGGAACATTTTCTGAAAAACAAAAATATCAATTTTAACACTTCAGTACTAAATGAGCTATGTCTCGACCGAACAGGTAATATATGGATAGGAACCTGGCACAATGGTATTTTATTTGTTGATAAAAACGGTAAAAAGTTCAATAGAATTTTGGAGTCTCCTGACGGTACAGGCCTCACTGGTGATATGGCACGATGTATTTATGCCGAGGGAAACAAAGTATTCATAGGAATTGACAATGGAGGCATGTGTGTCTATGATAAGTCCACTGATCGGGTGAGTTATCATCTGATGGAAGGTGCTATTTCCAATAAAGGCAAGAATATTAAATTGATAGAAGGACTATCCAATAGTGAGGTGCTGGTTTCTGAGCCCACCCGTTTGTTTATTTATGATTATATCAATGAAGAAATTGTATTTGAGTTTGAAAGTCCTTCGGAACGGAAATTTTTGTTTTTGGATATGTACAAAGATAGAGAAGGAACCTTCTGGGTTAGTAGTGCTCAAATCCTTTACAAAATTGAAAATATAAATGGTCAGGAACCATATTTAGTCGAACAGTTTCATCTACCTAATTATAGAGGAACCATTCAGGATATCTTTCAGGATCAAGAAGGAAGACATTGGTTGGGGACTTCCCTTGGATTGGTGTCTTTTGATGCCCAACAAAGGCAGGCGGAATTGTTCTCAGATATGGAATTGCCAATCTTAGGAGAGTGTGTTATCAATGATATGGTTCAGCTAGATGAAGTGCTTTATTTGGCCACAAGCTCTCACGGCCTGATTGCCTATAATGAATCTAAGCAAGAGGTAAAGCAGTTCGATAGCAGCTCAGGATTGTGCAATAACAGTATTCTGGATATTTTAGTGGCTAATAACAAAGATCTCTGGTTGAGTACTGCATTTGGTTTGGCCCAATTTAATCCACAAACTGTTGGTTTTAAAAATTACTTTAAGGATGATGGATTGATGAGTAGTCAGTTTGGAATCAAGGCAGCCGATGCTGACGAAAAGGGTATTCTTTACTTTGGAGGCTATGATGGGATCATTTTTTTTGATCCGAAGCAAATTAAGTCCAATTCACATGAACCACAAATTGCCATGTCTCATTTCAGGCTGTTTAATGAATATATTGATTTTTCTCATTCAGATCTATTAGATCGTCCGATCAATCAAGTAGAAGAAGTTGAATTGGACTATTCGCAAAATACTTTTGCTTTTGAATTTGTGGCCTTGAACTACAGTACTTCTACTCGTAACCATTATGCTTATCAGCTTGAGGGTTTTGATGAAGAATGGATAGAAAGTGGGAATGAGAATATAGCCTCTTATACCAATATCGATCCGGGAAATTATATCTTCAAAGTGAAAGGAGCGAATAATGATGGTTTGTGGAGCAAGGATGTAAAAACTATAACCATTACCATCACCCCACCTTGGTGGGAAACTTGGTGGTTTAGAACCGCTATGGCGCTTTTGATTATTGTGTCAACTGTTTGGATCAATAGGTATCGAGCTAAGTTGAGAAGAATAGAAAAAGCCAAGTTGCATCAGAAAATCAAGGAAGCTACTGAGAAAGTTGAAGGGCAAAATGCGATACTTCAAGAACAAAGTGCCCAATTGAAATCGGCAGTAGAAGAAACCAACGAAGTAATCAGAGAGGCTGTAGAATCTGGGAATTTTCAATCACGTATAAAGCTGGCGGGCAAGGAAGGCGAATGGTTGAATCTAGCACAATCTATCAATCAACTGTTCGAGACCATTGTTAAACCGTTCAATGCGATTAATAAAATTGTCGACGCAATGGCCAAGGGTGATCTGAGCAAACGGTTCGAAGAAGATGTGAAGGGAGATGTGCTCTATTTGGCTCAAAATCTGAATAGCGGACTGAATAACCTTTCTGCTTTGCTGCAGGAAGTGACCGGAGAGGTCAATGGTATCGGTGAATCTGCTCAGGAGATGTTAAATACGAGCAAGGAGATTTCGACTAGTACCAATGAGATAGCCTCAACTATAGGCGAAATGAGCAGAGGAGCACAAGAGCAAGTGGCCAAGATTGATCAGTCGTCCACTTTGCTGGAAGGTGTGATGAAGTTCGCCGAAGAGACAGGACAACAGGCGGAGGTTATTAATACCAGTGCAGTTCTTGGGGTAGAAAAGAGTGAGAATGGTATGAAAATTATTCAAAATCTCAATGAGGACATGGGGCGGATTTCGCAACATTCTGCCGGTTCTATTGACTCTATCAATACCTTGAGTGCTAAGGCCAACGACATTGTAAGAGTACTCAATATCATCAAAGAGATTGCTTCTCAAACGAATCTATTGGCATTGAATGCTGCTATTGAGGCAGCACAGGCAGGTGATGCAGGAAGAGGATTTGCGGTAGTTGCTGAGGAGATCAGAAAATTGGCAGAAGGCTCTAAAAATTCTGCCAAAGAAATAGATCAAATCGTGACTGATGTGTTGGGGCAGACAGAGCGTACGACTAAGCTGATTCATGAGATGAATGAGACGGTCAAAGGTGGAGGAGATTCCACACAAAAGGCATCTTTGGCTTTTGAGGAGATTACGACTTCATACGCAGAGACACTGGAGATGTCCAGGAAGATTTTAGATTCTACCAAACAACAGGCGAGCGATTTGGGAAGAATAGTTGAAACCACAGAAGGTGTCGTGGTGATTGCCGAGGAGACAGCTGCGGGCACTGAAGAATTGGCCAGTTCGGCTTCCCAACTGTCGGTTGGGATGGAGGGCTACACGTATAAGGTGATGAATGTATCCGAAACCGTTGAGCGACTCAATCGAATGGTGAATCAGTTCCAATTGGAACAGCGGCTGGAATCAATTGAATGGAGAGAACAAATGAAAGCACTTTAGGACAAAGCCAAAGGTGTGGTGATTTCTAGATTTGAGAAGGTTCTCGTTGTGATGGCTCGTGCAGGAGCTATTGCAGAGAGGGCCTTCATCTATTTAGAATCAAATAAGTCGAATATGAAGAAAGAATTACTAATCCTGGTCATCCTACTTTGGAGTCAATTGGCCCTAGGGCAGTTGGTTAATTATAATTGGCCTAAAACCGAAGACATCGTTTCGGACAAATATGGAGTCAGAGCAAGAGAGATACAGGGTCAAGACACCCTGGATTGGGTGAATATCACAACGCTGATCAGTTTGCCTAGAAACTATGACGATCATCCTGTTTATGGTGGGGACGCATCCACTGAATTTTTGGAGGATAGAAGTA
This sequence comes from Reichenbachiella ulvae, assembly GCF_025833875.1. Lineage (NCBI taxonomy): Bacteria > Pseudomonadati > Bacteroidota > Cytophagia > Cytophagales > Reichenbachiellaceae > Reichenbachiella > Reichenbachiella ulvae. The sequence goes on from NZ_JAOYOD010000001.1 coordinate 5,215,361, forward strand.
TGTCTTATGTTCAGTTTTCCTTCGATGGAGTCATCGAGGTAGAAGTCTTTAAAGCTTATGGTGAAAAGGCTTCACGGGTGGAAATCCTCCCTTCAGGTTTTGGAGTAATACCTCATTATTTTGATGGAGAGAAGGTCAAGTTCATCATGGACAAACCAGAGTATCTGAGTATCAATTTTGTAAGTTCGGATAATCAGGATGACGATCGTTTTGGTGGGATGAATATAAAGCATGGTATGATGATATTTTCTGATCCTCCTGAAGAGATGACGGGGGATTATTCTGTGCCCCAAATTGGTGATGCAGGTGTGGTAGTATGGAACAATGATTTGGATATTGAGACCATTCGCCTAGCCAATGTGATTTATTTCCCTCCAGGAGATCATAAAATGAAGGATCACAAGGATAATACCCAGGAGGATATCTATGTGCAGGAGACAATGCTCAATGAGCCTTTGTACCATGGTCAACTTCGGCTCAAAAAGACCCAAAGGATCTACATAGCAGGTGGGGCTTATGTCAGAGGGGCCTTTCATGCTCATGGACACAATGATAGCTGGTTATATGGCCGAGGAGTCGTGTCTGGCAAAGATCACTGGATGCACGAGATCATCAAGCCTACAGCTAATGGGGAGTACATATTGAACACGCAGGGCAAGGAAGCCTTTGTGGACTTCATAGGTGTAGACAGAGCCAAACTTCATGGCGTAGTATTGACGGAGGCTTATCATCACACCTGTCCCAGTGGCAACAACAGTGATATCAAAAGGATTAAGATATTGGGGTTCTGCTCTAACAATGATGGAATCAGACCAGGAGGCGATAGTATGGTGGATCATATTTTTATCAAGACAAGTGATGACTATGATTATGCCAGAAGTCCACATGAAGTAAAGAATTCCGTATTCTGGCCAGGAGTGAATGGTGCCGTGGGAATGTTGGGATGGAACAATCTAGGTACTGGCTATGCTGAGTATAGAAACAACTATGTGATCAATTCAGAATGGTCTTCGGAGAATAAGAAAAATACAGGCATCATTGGGTCTGTTGCCGATGATGGTATGAAGCTAGAGCAAAATATTCTGGAGAATTATCAGATAGAAGGACCTACTGCCTACCTGATCAATGCTACGCTGGAGGAGAAAGGAAGTTTAGAGTCTGGTTATCTTCGAGATTTTACTTTTAAGAATATGATAGCGGATCAAAATTTTGCATTGCCAAATGGTAAGATAGTCAAGCAATTGATGAGAGGGTTAGAGAACAACTGGCTAGAAGGATTCACATTTACCAATTTGATTGTGGGAGGAGTGCTTGTTACTTGGGACAATTATCAGGAATATTTCGATTTGGATTTGACTGGCAGTAATGGAGCCAATGAAGATGCTTCGAAGTTTGTCAAGAATGTAACTTTTAATAGTCAAGGAGACTTGTATGAAGCGCAGTTGAATGTAGGTACTGGTGGGAGCATCTATCCAAATGGTAGCGGTAGTATTGTGCAAATGCTCGGTGGATTGGATCAGAATTTTAAAATCAATGCAGACGAAGGATACAAAATTAAAGAGGTGCTGGTAGATGGTGAATCCAAGGGTAGAATTCAGAATGTGCTTTTTCCTGAGGTGATGATGAATCATACCATTGAGGTAGTATTCGAGGAAGGTGAAGATTATTATTCAAATACTGGTTCATTTTATCAATATGAGTTTGTTCGTGAGACGGAAGAATACAAGGAACCAGAACCCATTTTAGCAAATCAGGGATTGGATCACGAAAAAATCATCCTTTACCCTAACCCAGTGGAAGATACCCTTATGCTGAAAGGATTGGTGTATGGGCAATACGTGATTGTCGATGGATCTGGGAAGAAACTAATTGAAGGCCAGGACCCTGTGATAGATATCAGGAGTTTGCCTAATGGCTTCTATTATTTGATCACAGATACCAAACAAACCTTTAGATTTTTAAAGCGATAGTCATGAAAAGAATTTTACTTCTTATGGTCTGTATTTTATGCAGTACCTTATCTCATGCACAAAAGAAGAACGTATTATTTATTGCCATAGACGATCTCAATGATTGGACGGGGGCATTTGGAGGTAATCCGCAAAGCATCACACCGAACCTCGATGCATTGGCCAACAAGGGAGTTGCCTTTCAGAATGCCTACTGTGCTTCACCGGTGTGTAACCCGTCGAGGACAGCTATCTTGACTGGAAGACGACCTCATGCAACTGGCCTGGTCAACAATGACGGAGGGAGGAATTTTAGAGAGGATGACCAACAGTGGGTACGTGAATTGATTACCATGCCCGAATATTTTAGCAGTCAGGGATATGAGAGTGTGGCTCAGGGCAAGATTTTTCATAAGCATGATTCTAATCCTGAAGTTTGGGATGTTTTGGGACCTGGAGGGCAGGGAGCAGCAGGAGGTGTCAATGACGAAGTGGCAGGAATCTCGTGGGGCTATTCTCCCAACGAAAAGCTGGAAGAAACAGGAGATTGGAAAAGTGCTGATTATGGGGCACAGTATCTAGCGAAGAATCATGATAAACCATTTTTCTTGGCGATCGGATTGTTTAGACCTCATTTGCCCTTTCGAGCTCCCAAGGAGTTTTTTGATCTATTTGATCCGGATACTTTGAATATCCCAGCAGGATACAAAGCCAATGATCTGCAAGATGCTTACAGTCGAGGGTCTAATAACAAGCTGTCTGAAGTACAGGCTGCCGGTAAATGGAAAGAGGTGATCCGGGCTTACCTGGCTTGTATTGCATTTGCAGATGCCAATTTGGGCCATTTGATTGATGCATTGGATGATAGTCAGTATGCTGATAATACGATTGTTGTACTCTGGGGAGATCACGGCTGGCACCTAGGCGAAAAGGAGCACTTTCAAAAATTCACTTTGTGGGAAAGAGCTATCAAGACTCCTTTGATCATATATGATCCGAGTAAAGGGAGCGGTAACAGCTTCTATCCGGTTTCTCTTCAGGATTTGTATCCTACTTTGGTGTCGCTTGCAGGAATAGAACAGCCTGATTTTGAAGTGAGGGGAAGGGACTTGACACCTTTGCTTGAAGACCCAGATCGTGAGGATTGGTGTGGTGCTGCTTTAACTTCGTACTCTACCGGTCATTCCATTCGAAGCAATCAGTTTAGGTACACTTTGTATAACAATGGCGAAGAAGAATTGTATGATCATAAAAATGATCCATGGGAGTGGGAGAATCTGGCCAATCACTCAGATTTGGCCGATCAAAAACAGCAAATGGCTGAGGCACTGAATCAAATGAAGGAATTCGAAGAGTCTCCATTTGAGCAATGCGAATCAGTCGTGGTTCGAGATAGTCAGACTTCTGAAGGAATTAAACTTGGTATTAATATGGAGTATCAGGAGAATGATATTCTCATCTATCCTAATCCGAGCGATGGCATTTTGCACATTCTGAAACAGAACCAATATTGGGAAGCATCTTATCAGGTTTTTGGGGCTAATGGTGTGGAATTGATACAAGGGACAGGAGGTCTCCTGGATATGAATTCTAATGCCGCAGGAAGGTATTGGCTCAGATTAGAGGGCTATGAAAGTGCGATACCAATATTATTGAATTAGCCACTTGGAATTTCAAGGAAAAGCGTTCGAAGTATCGAGCGCTTTTTTTGTTTTGGGCACTTCGGTGGTTGTTCAATTGAGTTTTTTGATTTTTTTATTGTCAGTGAATTATCATAAAAACCATAGAATAGACGATAATTAGGCCGTTTTTCGGCTTATACCCTATAGAGCAAAAAGCAAAAACAATACAGCAAGCCGTTCCTCAACTATAAATCTACTTTTGATTTATGCAATTCGTAAATGCATGGATGACTGGGAGATTTTTGGTTAGTTTTGTAACTCAAATCCCCTCCCTGTTTTCTCGGTAGATACGCATTGTTTTAGACGATTGTTTATCTAAACTATTAATTTATGAAAAGACTCTTTACTATGATGGGCATCATGTGTTGTGTGCTCATGGAATCTTTCGGACAAAATATCACGGTGTCCGGAACAGTACTCGGAGACGATGGGGGAGACCCATTACCGGGAGCTACAGTTGTAGTGAAAGGTACTACAACTGGTACAGTTACCGATATAGATGGTAATTATATCCTATCTGCTCCTGCGGATGCAACTTTAGTAGTCAGCTTTATTGGTTATATCAAACAAGAAGTGCCAGTAGGTGCTCAAAAAACCATTGATGTCTCACTATCATTAGACGCTGCAGAACTCGAAGAAGTGGTAGTGGTAGGATATGGTTCTCAAAAGAAGGAGGCCGTAACAGGTGCGATATCTCAAGTGGAAGGTGATATCTTGATGCAAAGAGGCCCGATGGCCAATCTGACTGAATCATTGAGTGGTTCAATTCCTGGAGTTACTGTACTTACCAGTTCAGGTATACCTGGTGGTGATCAGGGTGATGGATACGGAGGAAATGAAATTTTGATTCGTGGTAAGAATACCTGGAACAATTCAAGTCCGCTGGTTTTGGTTGATGGGATCGAAAGAAACATGAATGATGTGGATCCAAATGATGTGGCCACTCTTACAGTTTTGAAGGATGCATCTGCTACTGCGGTATATGGTGTGAAAGGTGCCAATGGTGTGATTTTGATTACTACCAAAAGAGGTCAAATTGGTAAGCCTACTTTAAAAATAGACGCTAATATGGCATTCAAATCAGTGTCTCGAATCCCAAGAACTTTAGGGTCATACGAAGGTTTGGAAGCGAGAAATGCCGCCATCGTTAATGAATTAGGAACAAACCCAACTTCCTGGGATTTTTATACTCCACAGCATGAACTTGAGCTATATAGATCTCAACAGTATCCTGATGGCTTCAATGATACAGATTGGGCAGATCAGATGCTTAAAGATTATGGTAAATCTTATAAGGTGAATTTGGGAGTTTCTGGTGGTACTGATTTTGTAAAGTATTACGGTTCATTGGGTTACCTGAATGATGGTGATATTCTTCAGACTGAAAATGTCGGTCAAGGATACAACCCTGAGTTTAAATATGAACGCTTCAACTTTAGATCTAACTTTGATTTCAGTTTGACAGAGAGCACAAAGTTCACTGTGAACTTGTCAGGTTATCTGGGCAATCAGCAACGGACTGGTGGCTCCATTCATAGTTTTTGGTATGGTGTATATGCTCACCCGAATGATCACCCTGTATTACAGTACGAAGATGGTACCTATGGTGAGGGTGTACAATATGAGAGGTTTGGAGAAAATGAATATGTTCAGCTAAACTTCAACGGTCTGAAAAGGGATATAAGATCGGAAGTGCTTTCTGATTTTAAGTTGGAGCAAGATCTTGGGATGTTTATTGAAGGATTAAAGTTGGGAGGACAATTTTCATTCGATAATTACTTCCAGACTATAGGTTCTAGTATCAATGACGATGGAGTAGCTACGAAATATGTCGATCCTGCTTACTATCTTCAAGAGAATGCAGACATAGAAGATTATACGACTTACTTTTTTACAAACGATTATAGCAATAGCAGTCACGGGTTCGATTTTTATGATCAACCACTACAATATTCTCCGGAATATGTTAATGGCAACTCTTTAGGTAAGTCTAAGAGAAACATGACATATAGAGTGAATTTGAACTATAATAGAAGCTTTGATAAGCATACAGTTACAGGTTTAGCTCTTTTTCAAAGAGAATCGGGAGTTAATTTTAACAGAGATGGCTGGCCTACCAAACGTGAGGATTGGGTTGGAAGGTTGACTTATGGTTATGATAAGCGATACAATGTTGAATTTAATGGGGCATATAATGGCTCGGATCAGTTCGGTGATGGTAAGAAGTTTGACTTTTTCCCATCTGTAGCGGTGGCATGGACTGCATCTAATGAGAAATTCTTCAAAGAAAACCTCGAATGGTTCAGCTTGTTGAAATTCAGGTATTCTGATGGTATAGTAGGTAATGATAAGGTTGCTGGAAATGCAAGATGGTTGTATAACACCAACTGGGAGCAAGGAGGAAACCCTACTTATGGTAACAATAGCAATTGGGCATTTGGTTACCCAACATCACAAGCAGGGCCTACCTATTATAGAGAAGGAACTCCAGGCAACCCCTTTGTTCAATGGGAGACAGCTCGCAAGCAAAATTTAGGAATTGAAACAGGTTTTTTTAACAATATAATAACCGCGAATGTGGATTTGTTCAAAGAACACAGAACCAATATCCTGATGCAGGGAAATCAACGTTCTGTTCCCATCTTTTTTGGAAATGACGCGCCAGCAGCAAACTTAGGAGAAACAAAATCTCAAGGTTATGAATTCACGATCAATTACAATAACAATCATGGTGATTTTGCCTACTGGGCCTCATTTAATTATGCTCATGTAATCGATGAAACTATCGCTAGAGAAGATCCAGAACTGACTCCAGATTACCAGAAAAGAGAAGGTTACCAAATCGGTCAGACTACATCAAGCATTTCTACAGGAATTATAGATAGCTGGGATGAACTTTATACAGGAGTAGTGGGAGAGAATAATGATTTCTTACTACCTGGAGATTACAGGTTGTTGGATTATAATGGAGATGGTGTTATCAACGGTAACGATAATACCTTGTATGGTTATCCGAATAGACCGCAGAATACATATAATCTTACCGCAGGAGCATCTTATAAAGGGGTGTCCTTGACAGTAACATTCTATGGTGCTTATAACATTACAACTAATATTCGATTGGATGAGTTTGCTTTCAATAGTAGTTCAATTTATCAAAGCCAATTAGATGATACCTGGTCTCCTGAGTATGGAAATCAAGATCCAAGCTTGCGAGCCTTAAGTTTTGCCAAGGGGTCGGCTGATGGTCAATACAACAAAGTTGACGCTTCATTCTTAAGATTGAAAACTGCAGAATTGGCATATAGCCTACCTTCAGCTTTGATCAGCAAAGCAGGATTGAGTAATGCAAGAGTTTTTGTCAATGGAAACAATCTTATTCTGTGGTCAGATATGCAAGTAGATCTTGAAGGTAAGGATTACGATGTGAAGAATTATCCTGTAACCAAGCAGATCAATTTTGGTGTAAGTATTTCTTTCTAAGCACTTAGTATGATTATTATGAAGAATATAAATAAATATATAGCAATGTTGGGGATGCTATTCCTTATCTCTTCTTGTGAAGAGTATCTGGAAGTACCACCCGCATCTCAGATTACTGAAGAGGAGGTATTTACTTCTTATGTGACCTTTCAGGGGTTTTTGGATCAAGACTACCGGTACCTGGTGGATAATAATAAAGCTAAAATCACTTGTGGTATTCAATTAGCCGGAGAAACCATCGCTGTACAGGGTTGGAACACTTCGCAGGCTGCCTCAACGGGTAATTACTGGAATTTGATTAATGGTCGATCTCCATTTAATGATTATGGAAATGGCGATGGTAAGACAGGTTGGTGGACGGCTGGCTGGGAGGCCATTCGGATTGCCAATCACGCAATTGAGAAAATAGATCTATTTCAGGGGTCTGAAGAAGACCGTGCCTTGCTTTTAGGACAGGCGTATTTCTTTAGAGCCATTTTTCATTTCGAAATCATGAGAGCCTTTGGTACCATCCCTTATGTGGATGAAATTTTGGTAGATAACTTCGAATTGCCAAGACACTGGACTGATGAAGAGACTGGTAAGAAGGATTGCCAGGCCGTGGCAGAGGCAATAGTTCGGGATTTTGAAATGGCTGCTTCGTTGCTGCCTGATGTTTGGGAAAACTATGCTAAAGACGCTGGTCGTGCGACAAAAGGTGCCGCCTTGGCTCTTAAAGCAAGAACTTTGCTTTATGCAGGGAGTCCATTGTTCAATGAATTTTCTGGCAATTCTGCCACTTTCGATACCGAATACATGACACGTGCTGCTGAGGCGGCGGCAGAAGTATTGAAGCTGGCAGATAGGGGAGTTTATGATTTAGTCGATTTTGCTGATTATCAGGACATGTTCGCGAGAAAAGATGGGACCAGACCGATCACTTCTGAAAGTATTTTTCAAAAAACAGATAATAGTATGGGATCTGGTGAAGTGAATGTATTTCTCGGTAGGCTATTTATGCCAAACAATAACTTGCTAGGAGGAAATGGTATCACCGAAGCGGTAACTCAAAACTATGTTGACCTATTCGAAATGGCGGATGGCACTTTGTACAAAGATCATTTCAATACTGACGCAAGTGTGGCAAGTCCATATGACAATGATGTAGCTAATCGTTGGGATAATCGTGACCCGAGATTCAGAAAGGCTATTTATGTAGACGGGGACAACTGCGGATATACAGATCAGACTTTAATGAATTTATATGTAGGTGGTAATATGAACAACGCCAATACATTAAGTCCATATATAGTGCACAAATATTGGCCGATTGGTGTAAATAAGGTCGACGGTGATTGGGATCAATTTACTTATAATACTCCCAATATTAGATTGGCAGATGTTTATCTGATCTACGCAGAGGCATTGTTTGAGGCGACTGGTAATCAGGATGCATCTTCTTCAAACTATGGTATGACAGCTGCAGAAGCGGTGGATGAAGTGAGAACGCGTGCCGGTATGCCTACCACTGCTAATACTACAGCATATGGTGGGGATTTTAGGAAGCTGGTTCGAAATGAGCGACATGTAGAGCTGTGTTTTGAAGGAAGCTATTGGTATGATTTGAGAAGATGGAAAGTGAAGCCAGATGAAACGCTTTACAGATTGGATTATGATCAGGCATACTCTTATGCTACTCGAACAGCTATTCAGCCATTTATTTTTACAGATCGAAACTGGTGGTTGCCATTTCCAAGAGAGTTGACTTTGACCTATGAAGGATTCGAACAAAATCCAGGCTGGGAATAAGGGTCTAAGTAATATTTATAAATCAGAAAATAATGATAAAATATATAAATAGAGCCCTGATTATGACCTTGGTAATGCTGATGACATTATCGGCGATAGCAGGTCGCACAGGGACATTTAAAGGAAGAGTACTGGACGAGAGCAATCAGCCAATGGCCGGAGTTCATGTTACCAGTAGTGATGGGAAAGTATCAACAATCACGGATGCGGAAGGTAGATTCGAATTGAGTCTACAAGAAGGTGTTCAGATTAGTATGAGCCTTGATGGACGGTCTGAAATGGAGGTAATCCTGAAAGAAGGAGTTTATGACTATCATTTCGATGAAAAAGAAGAGGTCATCGTTCCTGTTGTACCAAAGGTGACTTTGCCATTTGGTCAGTTGGAAAAAAACCGAATCGTTGGATCTGTATCTACTATAGATGCAAGTCAGGAATTGCTCATCGATCAAAGAACCAGTATTGGTTCTGCCCTTAATGGCAAGGTTTCGGGTGTTTTCGGTAGCGACAACATCTTAGGTTTGCCTGGTAATGCGATCTATGTTATTGATGGGATACCTAGGGATGTTGGATACTATAATCTTACAGAGGTTGAAAGTATTTCTATCCTGAAAGACCCAGTGTCTAGAATGATGTATGGAGCCCAAGCAGATCAAGGTGTCATTTTGATAACTACCAAAAGAGGATCTGCACAAAAGAATGAAATTCGAGTGAGAGGTGAATATGGTGTTCAGACTGCCGTGCAATTGCCAGAATATTTGAATGGTGCTGATTATATGGAAGCTTACAATCAAGCTAATATCAATGATGGAAAACCTGCCTTGTATACACAGACGCAAATTGATGGAACCCGTGCAGGATCAGATCCTTTATTGTATCCCGATTTGGATTACATGGATGAAGAATTTTTAAGAGATAGTAAGAACTTTTTCAACTTCAATGCTGATGCAGCTGGAGGAAACGAATTCGCAACCTACTTTGTCAATTTGGGTATGAACCATTCGGAAGGGTGGAACAATCTAGGTACGATGGAACAACGAAATGTATTTAATGTAAGAGCTAATACAGATTTCCAATTGTTCCCTACGCTTAAAATGAACTTGGATGCAGTGGCTGTTTTTGATCAAGGCGAACAACCAAATGGTGATTATTGGAGTATGGTAGAGAACAATCTACCGACATCCATAGTACCGTTGATTCCGGTCAATAGTTTGACAGATCCATCTGCAGTAGATGGTGCTAACCTTTATAAAGGACAGTATCTATTAGGCGGAACGTCCAATTTTGATGAGAATATTTATGGTGAACTAGAAAGGTCTGGAGATAGAAAAACACTTAATCGCATGCTTCAAGTCAATACAGGTTTAGATTGGGATTTGAGTGCGGTTACTGAAGGTCTTTCTGCTTCTGGGGCCATTAGTTTTGATTTTTTCAATCAATTCGCCTCTGAGACTTCAAATACCTATGCAGTTTATTCTCCTGATTTTCTAATTGATCAATCAGGAGCAGATAGTTTGGCAGTAGTAAAATTCAATGAGGATCAACCGAACGGTGAGGAAGTTCCACAGGCTGATGGTGCATTTTTCCAAAGGAGAGTAGGACTCTATGGAACTCTGGATTATACGAAGAAAATTGGAGTTCATGCTATTGATATGACTGCTCTGGCTTATCAGGATACTCGAGTACTGATCGGACAAAGTCAAGATCAGAAAAATATGCACTACGGTATCAGAGCCAATTACATGTATGACAATAGATATGTAGCTGAATTTTCTGGAGCATATCAAGGAACTCAGCGATTATCTGATGATAGATATACATTCTCGCCCTCTTTTGGACTGGGATGGATAGTTAGTAACGAAGGATTTATGACTGGGGGACTATTTGATTACCTCAAGTTGAGAGGAACTTTTGGATTGCTTAAAAACGATAATTGGAATGATTATTTCCTTCAGGAAACTTTTTATAGTACTGGTGGATGGTATGATTACGAAAATGGTGGATCCAGAAATCGTGAATTGAACATTGACAATGTAAGCGCCAATATAGGATGGCAAAAGCGAATGGAATTTAATGCCGGATTCGATGCAGCCTTGTTGGACAATGCACTAACAATTGAAGCAAGTTACTTTAATAGCCGCGGGTATGACAATGTAACACTTATGTCTAATACTACTCCTGATATTGTAGGTTATTCCTTCTACGAAAACTATAACAGTGATCAGGTTCAGGGTATTGAGTTGGCTGCTAATTATAGAAAGTCTTTTGGTGATTTTCAGTTTAATTTAGGAACTAGAATGATCGGTATTCAGTCAGAGGTACTTGAGATAGATGAGCCATTATACAAGGAGAATAGCTCCTATAGAAGTGCAATTGGTAATACCATCTATGGTCGATACGGTTATGTAGCGGATGGATTGTATGCTGAATCTGATTTTAATGGTGCAGGTGAACTAAGTTCAAGCTTACCGACTCCTACTTTTGGATCAGTTCAGCCAGGGGATATCAAATATGAAGATCTTAATAATGACGGAGTGATCAATGTGGATGATCAAAAGTTGATAGGAAGTTATAGACCAGATTTCCAATATAGTGTCATCCTTAATATGACCTATAAAGGTTTCGGTCTTTATGCTCTAGGCGTAGGACAAACAGGACAAGATCAGTATAGAAACTCAAGCTATCACTGGGTATATGGCAATAGAAAATATAGCGCTGCTGTCAATGAGGCCTATGGTCCATCAAACAAAGATGTGAATGCCACGATGCCTCGGTTGTCTTCTACCCAAAATAATAACAACTATCGTAATTCGACTTACTGGATGTATGAAAACAACAGTTTTACCGTTCCTGTGATCCAATTGTCTTACACATTTGAGCCTAAGGAAAGTAAAGGATTCGAGCAAATGACTGTTTTCTTGAAAGGAAACAATTTGGTTAGAATAAATAAGAATGGAGATTTGAGTGACCTCAGAATAGGAAGAGAACCCGTTTCGCAAGGTTATTCAATAGGTGTTTCTGCCATATTTTAAAGCATAGCATTATGAAAATAAAGAATATATATCAAGGCTTATTTCTTCTTTGTTTGTCACTGTTAGTAGGCTGTAATGACTTTTTGGAGCCAAAGCCAGACAACAGGTTGACAGAAGAACAGGTTTTAGAAAACCCGATTTTAGCAGAAGGGTGGCTTTTGAAGGCCTATAAAGGTCTTCCGAATAATTATAATTTTAATACAGATGCCAGTTCAGATGATGCTGAATTGAACAATCCAAATGCAGCATCGAGGCGTATGAACTCAGGAGGATGGGCGGCCAATGACAACCCTTTTGGGATTTGGTCAAAAGCGTATGAGATGAATCTTTATCTAAACACGTTCATATCTTATGTAGATGATATCGAATGGTCTTGGACTAGTGAAGATCGAGATCAATATTACAGAACCAGACTAAAAGCTGAAGCTCATGCTCTCAGAGCTTGGTATGGTTTTCAGCTCCTACAAGCACACGCAGGTAAAGCTAATAGTGGTGAACTTTTAGGATTTCCAATTGTAACTTCTGTTTTGACAGCTGAAGATGATATCAACATTCAGCGATCAACTTTTGCAGAATGTGTTGATTACATTATTCAGGATTGTGACGCAGCTTTGGCTGGTCTTCCAGATAAATGGGAAGATACTGGGGATGCTGATTATAATCATGTGTTTGGTCTTCGCAACGAGAATAGAATCAATGGTTTGGCTATTAAGATTTTAAAATCTCGTCTGGCACTGTATGCGGCGAGCCCGGCATATGACGATGCAGCTGCTGCAACATGGCAAATTGCAGCTGACTATGCGCTAGAAGCGGTGCAAGCAAATGGGGGTATGGTGTTAGATCCTAGCGACATCACTTACTATTTGGATTTCAATTCTGCTGAGGTGGCTTGGGGTGCATCCAAGAGAAACAATGCTAACAACTGGGAAGCAGATAATTTCCCTCCATCTCTGTATGGTGAAGGCTTAACGAACCCTACACAGGATTTTGTTGAGGCTTTTCCAATGGCTGATGGTCTGCCTATTGGACATCCAGCTTCAACATTTGATCCAAGCAATCCATATGCAAATAGAGACCCAAGATTGTCTACTTATGTGATTTACAATGGTATGGATTTTAAAGGTTCTATTATCAGAACCTATGTGAATGGAGGAGCAGATGGAATTGGCGCTTCAAATAATATCGCTACTGTGAGTGGATATTACCTAAAGAAGTTTATGGATGAGAATGTAGTATTGGACCCTACCAATAATGTTGGAACGGAGCATTACTATACTTATGCAAGGATGACAGAGGCTTATCTGAATCTGGCTGAAGCTGCTAATGAATTGGGTGGTCCAGATCAGTCAATTGGAGGATTTACTCCGAGACAAATCATTAATGATCTTCGAGCCAGAGCTGGAATCACCAATACAACTTACATCGATGGAGTGACAACAAGAGCTGAGATGAGAGATGTTATTCACAATGAGCGAAGAATCGAATTGAGTTTCGAGGGACATCGTTTTTGGGATATTAGAAGATGGGAAGAATTGGATGAAATAACAACTGATGTTAAGGGAATGAGAATTTCTGCTGATCAATCTACTTATGAGATCTTTGATTTGGCCGAGCGAAACTATAAGACCTATCAGGTCTATGGTCCTATTCCCTTCAATGAGATTTTGAAGTATGATATCCAGCAGAATGCAGGTTGGTAATGATGAACGGAAAATGTAAGAAAATGAAAAAGAACTTAATATATATAATGCTGATAGGATTGTTCCTATCAGCATGTTCGAACCAGGAGCGTGTGTTTGATGACTATGAGGAGCAGAATGTTTATTTTCCGATCCAATATCCTGTCAGAACTTTGTCTCTTAATGAAGAAAGTAGAATTGATAACAGCATTGATTTGGAGCATGCCTTTAGTATAGGAGCTGCCATTGGAGGCTTATACTCTAATGATCAGGAAAGAGTCGTGGATATTGCTTTAGCACCAGAACTACTGAATAATGTGACTGTAAGTGGTGCGGCGATAGAATTGATGCCCGCATCCTACTATACCCTTTCATCTGCTGATCAGATTGTGATACCAAAAGGACAGTTTTCTGGCACAATTAGAGTGGAATTAACAGATGATTTCTTCAATGATCCTTTGGCCATTGGAGTTAATTATGTGATTCCGCTGGTTATTACGGGTGCTGATGATAATATCGGAATCCTGCGTGGGGTGGCCTCTGAGATTATTACTGATCCAGATAGAAGAATCAGTTCTGATTGGTCGATAGCTCCGAAGGATTATACCCTCTTTGCCGTGAAATATCAAAATAAATTTGATGGCACGTATTTACATGCCGGTATTGATGAGGCTTTAGTGGGACCAGGAGGTGCGGTTGATTCTGTCTATTCGACTTTTTCTGAAGAATTTATGGAAGATAACCTATTGACAGATGTAGAAACTGCATCATTGACTGATTCTTATGTCAACAATGTTGGTAGGTTCAGTGGTCAACTGATGGTTTCGGTTGATGATGCCGGTGATATTGTAGTAAGCTCTGCAGCTGGATCCGAATACACAGTTAATGGAACTGGAAAGTTCCTTCCTTCAACAGATGAAGGGGCCCGTGCTTGGGGAGGTATCAAGAGACAAACAATGGTTTTAGATTATGAATATGAATTTGTAGATCCAGACGATGCAGCCATCACACATTATCATCATGTGTCTGATACCTTGGTGTATAGAAACGATAATTTAGTTTTTGAGGAATTCGAAATAGAAGTTACTCCTTAATCAAATATTCATGCTTAGCTGAGCAGTGTGATGCTGCTCAGCAATTCTTATAAGCCTCAAAATTGAGGTTAACGGGAATCCTATTTTTAAAATTTAGCCATATGAAGGCAATGGCAATAAAAACCCTAGAATTATGAAGGAAAATTATTTACATAAAAAGTTGAAAATTGGATTGGTTTTGGGACTGGTTCTAATTGGAGCGTCCATAGAATCTAATGCGCAAGAATGGACGAACAAAGGTTATTATAATCAAGCCGCTGGCCGAGTATATACTCCGGCTGAGGATCTTTATATTCTATCTACTGACCCAGGAGACAGAACTGCAAAAGATAGGGATGGTGTTTTGGAGGTATATGAATATGATATTGCGGGGTCTGCTCCTGATTTGAACAGTGACTTAGAGGCAGGTTGTATGGGAGTTCTGGAAACTACAGTAACTGATACCGGTGGAGGAAACCAAAGAGGTTATGATACGAAAAATGCTGATTTGTACACCGACAACGAAATTTATCAATATGCGGGTCTAAGATATAATGGAGGGATTAATGGCGATAGAGGAAATAATGCGTGGAGAAGGTTTACCGTTAATTTTTCCAGTGCTGGTGATTGGTATTTTATATATCGTGGAGGTACCGCTGGTAGTAGAATTTCAGGAACCAAATTTGATGTGAAAATCTTAGAAAAGGCAGATATCTCCAATGTGATTTCGTCGATTTCGGTAGATATGACCAGTAAAACATTTACCGATTTTGAAACTGCAGGTAAGGGAGGGGTTGTGTCTAACGTTGGTATAATGGAGACGTCAACGGATCTTATAGATGGCGGTCCTGAGACGGCTTGGTTCAAGGTTTTGGACGGTTTATCAATTCCATCAGCAGGAGAGTACGTCATGGAGTTTAGAATCCATGAAGATGTTGTGAATGCTAATAGCTTCTTAGGGAGCTTGGCATTGGATAAATCTGAGTTTGATTTACCTCAAGTAGCACCAAATATTAATCCTCAGTCTTTTACAGTGAAGAAAACGGTTCCTAATGGGACTGTGGTGGGTACAGTAGTTGCTACTGATATCAATGAAGACCCTATTACATTTAGTATTGAAGCTGGTAACGATGCAGGAATTTTCGCTATTGATGCCTCTACTGGTGAGTTGACTATTGCTGATCGAACCAATTTACCAGCATCTGATTTATATGAGTTGACTGTAGCTGCCAGTGATGGTATGGCTAGCTCTAATGCGATCATCACTATCGAGGCGGGCAATAATGCACCTACCATCGCAGCTCAGACTTTTTCTATCATTGAAGATGAAGAAGTAGGTGATGAATTGGGAACAGTAATAGCTAGTGATGAAGATGGAGAAATTTTGACTTATTCTATTGCCGCAGGTAATGAAGCCGGAATTTTTGCTATAGATGCAGCTTCAGGAATATTGACCATTGCAAAGGCTGAGTTGGTCTATGCGGATCAAAGTCAATATGTTATTACAGTCACTGTTGACGATGGAAATGTCAACAATTCATCCTCTTCAGCTGATATTACCATTGATGTCATAGAGTTTAATTTTACTCCTAGTATCAGCGATCAAAATTTTATGGTTGAGGCAGGTGCTCCAGTAGGAACAGAGATAGGAAGGGTCATAGCCTCAGATCAAAATGCAGGTGACGTTTTGACTTATTCTATATTGGCTGGTAACAATACAGGTGCTTTTGCGATAGACGAAAACTCGGGTGTAGTAACGGTAGTAGATGAAGATGCACTTTGGACATACAATGAATACATTTTGGTGGTACAAGTGGATGATAGTAGAGAAGTAGATAATACTGCTACAGCTAATATTACAATTCAGTTAGACTTGAGCAATGTTTTGGCTTCTGAGGTGATTAATAAGAATGATCTTCTTGTGTATCCAAATCCAACTGCTGGCCAACTAAATCTTGTTCTAAGCAAGGAGATGATTGGAGCGCAGATTTCGATCACGAATCTATCTGGAAAATTGGTGAGAAACTTTAAAGTTATGGGGACTCAACAACAACTTGATCTGAATAGCATTCAAGCTGGAATCTATATGGTTAGAATTGAAAATGAAAATTTGACCCTAACTAGAAAATTCATCAAACAGAACTAGTCAAAAGAAAATTAATCACACAACAACTAAAGCCACTCAAACATCTTGAGTGGCTTTTTCTTGTTTCAGTGACCCTTAAAGAGAGTTGACCATTTATATGATGTGATAGTAACTTGAGTCCACCTTCCTCTTGAAAGGGCCGCACCTTCTCCTTCAGGAATTTTTCCATTAGTGTTCGCAAGGAAGGTGACACGAATGTTGTCTCCGTATTCTAGCTCGATGTCTTCCCATCTGGTTTCGTAGGGTTGGTAGTCTGTTTTGCTTTCCTTGTTTTTTACTTTGCCTATCAATCGATTATTAACCCAAAGTTCATATTCTGATTCACCATCAGTTTCTAGCAGTGTAGTGAGGGATAGGTCATACTTACCTGTAGATTGAGTAAATATCCACTTGGCAGCAGCAGGGGTATCGGGGTACTTGATCGAGTTTACTGCTAAGGCTTGCCTTCCTTTGTCGTAATAGGCTGGAGCGTATCCTTCGACTGGATAAGAAAAAGCCTCGGCAGGTATAGTCTTACTTTTGTTTTTGGCAGTAGCTGGTAGTTGAACCAGTGTCCATTCTTCTTTGTAGCTTATTTCTCTTTGTGGATCGACCCATTCCCAAGGGCCTATGGGCTCGATCTCTACCATGTCCATACCGTTGTACCAGAGCGAAAAATTGGCGCCCGTGATATCTCCATACACCCAATCTGGATTGACATCAAATCGCTTTCTAAACATGAGGTCATCCACTTGATACTCGACCCTTCCCATTGACAAATCCATGTCAATTTTCTTCTGTGAAAATGGCCCTGTTACGTGTAAGTTGCCATTGATGATTTTAACATTTTCTTCCTCTTTGGGGTTGAAGAATACCTGCTTGTTTGTGCCATAGATGGCAAATCCTTTGGGATATTTTGAATTAGGATTGATGGGCATGATGGCTGTGCCACCAGATTTGACGAAGGTTCTACTCCAATGTGCCCATCGTGCCTTTTCTGAAGATATGTTTTTGATCTTTTGAGTGATGATTAGCTGAGAGGATCGTTTGTCCAATTGGAAAATTCTTGAGAGTTGAACGCCATGAATCGTGTCTTCAGGGCTAGTTAGTTTGACAGTGAAATCATCCTTGATTTCATAGTTCCATCGAGCGAACCAATGGAGTCGGGAATTGGCTCGGAATTTTGATGGCCCGATATCCAATCTTCCACCACTGAGATGTTGATTTGGTGGAGGAGTTCCCTGGTAGGTCCATCCAAACTGTGCAGAGTCAACTTGAATGATGTTTTGGCCATTGATACTGTACTCCAAAACCCGAGCCCCTACGGTAGGATTTATAATTACGACAGTGGTTTTATTGCTGATTTTGATGCAATTCTGATATCCGTAAGCAGATTCGATGCTAACATCTGCCAACATCAGCGATGGCATAATAAATAGTGAAAGGAAAAAAATAAATTGTTTCATTAATCGTGATTTTGATACAGTTTACAATTTCCCTTCTTGTATTTGTAGATCAAATAGTGAACTCTAGATCAGTACAGTATAACAAAGGATATGGATGAATGAGTGCTTACCCATAGACCGGACTCAGCCATTTCTCTGGGGCCTCGTACTTGCTGGCACTGGCCCATTGGATACCACGTTTGATCATTGTGATGGCTTCTGGTACTTCTGTAACATGGGCTAGATTGTGCCCCAAGGAGGTATAAAATATTCTTCCCTTACCGAACATTTTTTTCCAAACTACCGGCATGACACATCCGTCAATCCACTCGTTGAATCGAGCATCAAAAGTAGTAGTCGCCAATACTTTTACATTGGGATCCACATGCATGTAGTATTGTTCACTATTCATTTCAAAGTTGCTTAACCCTTTTGATATTGCATCTTTTTTATTTTTGATCTGGACGCTGTAGTCTATGACTCCACCAGGGTGTGCCACCCATTGACCACCCGTCATGTACTGGTAGGCCACGCTGTTTCGGAAGGCATCGCACATGCCTCCATGCCATCCGGCCATTCCGGCGCCTTCTTTTACGGCTTTCAATAGTCCTTTCTCCTGTTCTTTGGTGATCTTGGACATCGTATGTATCTGAATGATCAAGTCTATGGATGACATCAATGTCTCATCTGTATATGGTTCTAGATTATTGAAGACTTCTACAGTAGCCCCTTCTTCTTGGAGCCAGGGTGTCATATAGTCTCTGAATTTTTCGGGTTCATGACCTTCCCATCCACCATAGATGAAAAGAACTTTTCTTCCCTTCAGTGAGGGTAATTCAAGGCTTGTTTCTGAATCTAAAGTATTAGCAATTACCGAAGGAGAAATAGTCAGACCTCCAGCTGCCATGATTGCTTTACTAATAAATGCTCTTCTGTTTTTCATAATCATCAATTTATTGTTTCAAGGTAAAATTGATAACTCATTAAGTCAATCACGTAATGGTCTAAGTACAATAGAACAACTATTAAGATGAATTGAGCTAAGCAAAAGAAGCGATGAAAGCTACTTTAGTTTTATTAAATGATAGACTAAATGAAAAAACTAATAGCCTGTGCCTGGCTTCTCATGGCTCTTCAGTCTTATGGGCAGCAAGTGCTTTCTAAAGAAGAATACACCCCTCTTTTCAATGGCGAGAATTGGGATGGTTGGTATCTGAAAATCAGAAGTGGTGATCCAGAGGAAGCCAATCGAGTCTTTGCCATTGAGGATGGGATGATCCACGTATTCAAAAATCATCCAGATAGTTTTAACCTCAATCAAGGTAATAACAAGACCCATGGTCTCTTCTATACTGAAAAGAAATACAGCATGTATAGTTTTCGCTTCGAGTATAAATGGGGGGACAAAATCATGAATAATTTCGACCAGTTTCAATATGATGCTGGACTTTACTACCATGTGTACAACGACAAGATCTGGCCGTTTGGTTTAGAATACCAGATACGCTATGATCATACCAAGAATGAAAACCATACTGGTGACTACTGGGCGAGTACGGTTCAGATGCAATGGTATGCCGATGAAAATGGTAGAGCTGCTTTACCCAAAAATGGAGGGGTAACTCAAGAGATCAAAGGAGGAGAGCATCTAGCCAAAATCCCCAAAGTCCATCATGCTCTCGATGGCGAATGGAATCAGTGTGAGGTGATCGTGATGGCAGATCAATATTCCATTCATAAACTCAATGGTGAAATTGTGAATTATGCCACCGATTTTGATCAGAAAGAAGGAGTGATAGGTCTACAGTCAGAAACCGCAGAGATCTACTATCGGAATCTGGAAATCAGAGAGTTTGATCAGTTTGTTCCAGCAAATCAATTTTTCAAATAAGCAACATGAAAAGATGTTATTTTCTGCTCATTTTGGTCTGTTGGCTCGGTTCTGATTTATGTGCTCAAAAGCAAGATGAAAAGCCAAATGTGGTTTTTATCATTGCAGATGATCTCAATGGCTACAAGACAAGAGACGAGTATCCAATCATTCAAACACCATTTTTGGATAGTTTTAAAAATCAAGCAATCAATTTTGTCAATTCGACATGTTCCACCCCTGTTTGTGTACCGAGTAGAGCCTCATTCTTAAGTGGAATTGCACCAGAAAAGTCGGGTGCCTATCACAATGGTTCGGACCCTTGGCGTGCATCTGACATACTGAGAGAGGTAACCACTCTTCCGGAGCATTTTAAGGCTAATGGCTATACTACCTGGGGCAAGGGGAAGATATTTCATGCTAAAATGGAGGGAGATCGAGCCAATGTGATGTTCGATAATCAATATTGGGGAGGAGGATTCGGTCCATTTGGAGATGATGCGCATCAGGAGTGTAATTCGCCGTTCAAATCCGTACAACCCTGGACCAATCCAGATAGTGAGTTCCCTGATGTCGTCAATGCAGATGATGCTATTGCCTTTTTGGAGGAGGATCATGAAGATCCTTTTTTCTTATTTTATGGACTATGGAGGCCACATACTCCATACACAGCTCCGAAACGTTTTTTTGACCTCTACCAACAGGAGAATATGCCGATACCAGAGGGTTATTTGAAAGGTGATTTGTCTGATGTGCCAATGATGGGGCGTTTGCTGGTTGATTCGCTGAATATGACCAGATGCAATGAAACCGGGGAGATAGATACGACTACCTGGAAGAAATTTCTCTGGGGCTATGCAGCTACTACTTCCTTCGCCGACTGGAATATGGGCAGGGTAGTAGATGCCCTGGACAAGAGCGCCTATGCTGACAATACCATTGTGATTGTTTGCTCTGATAATGGATACCATATGGGAGAAAAATTGCGCTGGCAGAAGGGGACCATGTGGGACTTTTCAGCCCATACTCCTTTGATGATACGAATGCCAGACAAATCGAAAGCGATTTCGACCCGAACGGTAAGTCTGCTTGACTTGTATCCAACGCTTGTCGAATACTGTAGTTTGAGCGAACCGTCGCATGAATTGGATGGGAAAAGCATGGTGCCTTTGCTCATGAATCCAGATGCGAATTGGGATCGTCCTTCCTTTACTACATATGGTGTCAATTATTCTTCCGTCCGAGGGGAACGCTACCATTACATACGTTACCCCAATGGAAAACAGGAACTGTACGATTTAGAATATGATCCTTTTGAATTCGAAAACCTACTATTTGAGAAGACTGATCAATATGACGAGATAATAGCCGAATTGAGTAAGCAAATACCGGAAATGTGGAGGACACAATTGCCTGGTAGATGGGAGGATATTCAGAATGAAAAGTAAAAAGACTAATTAAAGCATGAATAAGAAGATATATGGGGTATTGGTGTTGACTTTATTTTGTCAACTCGCGATTGCTCAATTAGAAATATTTGATAACCCTGTGCTCTCAGGGTTTCATCCAGACCCATCTGTTGTCAGGGTGGGGGATGACTACTACCTAGTTAACTCCTCATTCGAATGGTTTCCGGGTATTCCAATATTTCACAGCAAGGATTTGGTCAACTGGGAGCAAATTGGGTATGTACTTGACCGTCCTTCACAGTTAGATATGTCTGGTAATCGATCTTCGTCAGGCATTTGGGCACCTACGATAAGGTATCATGAGGGTATGTTCTATGTGTCTGTTACATGCAAACAGTGTAAGAATGATTGCAACTGTGGGGATAATTTTTATGTCACAGCTGAGAATCCAGCTGGTCCGTGGTCTGATCCGGTCTGGATAGATGGAAGCCAGCATAGTATCGATCCTACATTGTATTTCGAGGATGATAAGGTGTATTATATTGGGAATAGACACCGGTTTGCTGGACAGAGCGATCCTGGTCAACATCAGATATTTATTCAAGAACTGGACTTAGAAAATGGAAAGCTTTTAGGCGAGTCGACTCATCTTACTTATGGGCATGCCACCAATGCTTTTGCTGCTGAAGGGCCCCATCTATATAAGGTCAACGGTAAATATCTTTTACTGATATCAGAAGGAGGAACCTGGCACAATCATGCCATCACCACATTCGTAAGTGATAGTATTTTGGGACCATATGAGCCTACCGCCATCAATCCTGCGATTACCCATAGACATCTTGGAGAGAACTACTCAATTACGACCATAGGTCATGCCGATCTGGTGGAGGATCAAAACGGCCAGTGGTGGTCCTTATTGCTAGGGGTGAGACCTGTTGATGGATACAATATTCTCGGAAGGGAAACCTTTTTGACTCCTGTCAAATTCGAGGGCATTCAACCAGTATTCAATGTAGGTAAGGGCAAGGTTTTGGAAGAAGAAATTCGACCAGCTTTACCTTGGACTCCATGGGAGAAACAAGCTAGCCGAGATGAATTTAACGAAGAGAGGTTGTCCTTTAATTGGAATTTTCTTCGTACCCCACAAGAAGCCTTGCACTCGATCAAGAAAGGAAATCTCTACTTAAAAGTTCGACCCGAAAAGTTGACTGAAGCTAGTAATCCTTCATTGGTCGCCAGACGAATCGAACATTACAAGTATCAAGCAACGACTCGATTAAAGTTTTCTCCATCAAGTAATGAGGAGGCAGGAATTGTCGCTATACAAAACGATCGCTTCAACTATCGATTGATTTTGACGATGGAAGGAAATAACCAGTATGTGAAATTGATTAAAGCATACAGCAAAAAAAGAAAAGAATTGAAAGAGGAAGTCGTGGCTCAAGAACCATACAAGGGTGATGAAATTGTGTTTCGTGTCGTTCAGAACAGATTGAATATCAAGTTTTGGTTCGGTGAAACAGAGGAAAACCTCCGTCTAATTGGAGAGAATCAGGATGCCAGAGTTTTAGCCTCTAATGTTGCTGGAGGTTTTACAGGACCATATGTGGGGATGTACGCATCTTCTAATGGAGAGAAAAGTAGAAACACAGCTGCTTTTGATTGGTTCGAATATTTGCCTCAAGAAAAACAGTTTGCAGAGGAAGTGGATGGAAATCTAGTAGTGGAGGCAGAAGACTATTTCTCCCAAACAAACAATCAGAACAGACAATGGTATATTATTAACTCGGGCACGGAAGCGAAGTTGAAGCCTGAGGTAGAGAGTCATTTGGAAGGTGCCAGTGGAGGGAGTTATCTCGAACTGCTACCAGATAGCAGAGTGACTCATGCTGATAAGCTGGTTCCAGGGATCAATTTCTCCAATCATCCGGGAATTGCGATAGTTGATTACAAAGTTAAAATCAAAACACCTGGTAGATACTACGTTTGGGTCAAGGCCTATTCACATGGTACAGAAGACAATGGTGTACATGTCGGTTTGGATGGCGAATGGCCAGAAAGTGGCCAAAGAATGCAGTGGTGCAAGGGTAAAAAGCAATGGACCTGGGATAGTAAACAACGCACCAAGGAAGTGCATTGTGGAGTGGAGAAACTGATCTATCTGGACATTCATGAACCGGGAGAGCATATCATTTCTTTTTCTATGCGCGAGGATGGGTTCGAGATGGACCAATGGGGATTAAATCAGAATTATGAAATACCAGAATTAAAATGATACAAATAATGGCAAGGGTAAATTATAAATGCCGACTATTGGCTATAGTATGCTTAATGGCAGCATGCTCTCAATCGGTCACTGATTCGAAAAAAGAAGTGGAGGAAAGTGCCGTTCAGTCTGAACTGGTGGCTCAAACACCGCCCATGGGATGGAATAGTTATAACTCTTGGGGGGCAGCTGTGACAGAAAAAGAAGTACGTGCCAATGCAGAGTATATGGCTAAGCATATGAAAGACAAGGGGTGGGAGTATATCGTGGTTGATTACTGCTGGTCCTATCCTCATCCACCGGGCAGTATTCAGAGCAACCCTCCACAATTTAGGTTGAAAAAGGACAATGCACCTGTGCCATGGTTGGCTATGGATGAATATGGTAGGTTGCTACCGGATTCAAGGAAGTTTCCATCATCAGTTGGAGGCAAGGGATTTAAACCCCTGGCGGATTACATACATTCTTTAGGTTTGAAGTTCGGGATTCACGTCATGAGAGGAATTCCCAGGCAAGCAGTCTGGGCAGATAGTCCTATTAAAGGCACTGATGTGACCGCAGGGCAGATCGCTGACACTACATCAACTTGCCCATGGCTCAATCAGATGTATGGTGTCGATATGACTAAAATGGGGGCTCAGGCATATCACAATTCTCTGATCGACCTATATTCTGAATGGGGAGTGGACTTTATCAAAGTAGATGATATTGATCTCAAAGAAGGGTACCCATACCGTAAGGATGAAGCTGAAGCGTTTAGAGAGGCAATAGACCAGGGGGATAGACCCATGGTGCTTAGTCTGTCCCTAAATATGAAATACATGAATAGAGATCATGTACAAAAGCAAGGTGATATGTGGCGAATCTCAAAAGATTTTTGGGATGAATGGAGATTGCTACGTGATCAATTTGACCTAACCGCCAAATGGTCTTCTATGAGTGGACCAAACAGTTGGCCTGATGCAGATATGCTACAACTGGGAAGGATCTCTAGAAGAGGTCCTAAAGAAGAAGAAAGGGATAGCAGGTTTACAAAAGATGAGCAAATCACACACATGTCGCTTTGGTCCATTGCCAGATCACCATTGATGATGGGAGGGGATATGCCAATGAATTCGGATTTTGTGCTAGCGCTATTAACCAATGAGGAGGTAATCAAAGTCAATCAAAAAGGGAATAATCCAAAGGAGGTTTACAATGATGGTCAATTGGTAATATGGAAGTCTGAAGCTGCCGATGGGGGGATCAATTTGGCATGTTTCAATATTTCGGATGAAGATCAAAAGTATAAGATTGACTTGGTAGGGCTTGGGTTGGTTGGAGAATATTCGGTTCGGGATTTATGGAAGCGTCAAGATTCAGGTACTGTTTCATCTCAACTCGTTGTTCAACTGAACCAGCATGGATCAGCGCTGTATTTACTTCAGTAGGTAGGGGTTGTGTTCGTTCACGCATGGCTCTATTGTACACAAGCCTTTTCAAAATGTCCATTTAAGGCATGTTATGTACGATGTGTACAATAGAGCAAAGAACAAAAAATGGAGAGCAAATCACTCCTAGTTCCTTCCGCTATGTTTGGATTCGGAAAAAAGAATTCAAATGACACGGAAATATTTAAGCATGATTGTGGGTGGTGTGATAGCACTATCGAGCTGCCAAAAAACGAAACCAGAGCACGTCTCTGAAGTAATAGAGAAAGAAAAAGTGAAGCCAAACATTGTTTTGATTTTGGCTGATGATATGGGTTTTGGAGATCTTAGTTGTTATGGCCAGTCTACCTTATCGACACCTAATATAGATGCTATGGCATCAGAAGGTATGAGGTTCAATAATCTCTATACTGGTTCTACAGTTTGCGCGCCATCTAGAGCTTCTCTGCTTACTGGATTACACACAGGGCATGTTTCTGTAAGAGGAAATCAGCCAGATCAATTACTTACAGAAAATGAGACCATCGCATCAGTTCTAAAAAATCAAGGATATAAAACTGGTGTAATTGGAAAGTGGGGTATCGGACACCCACCTGCCCCTAGTGACCCAAAAAGAAATGGGTTTGATTATGCTTATGGCTACATTAATATGTGGCATGCGCACAATTTCTATCCTGAGTTCTTGTACCGAAATGGTCAAAAGGAAATGATTCCTGAAAACAAGCTGGCTAGAGATGAGCAAGGAAAGCGTAAATGGGCTGCAGATAAACCTGAAGGTACTGGAGTAGCAGAGGTCAAGGGGCAGCATACCCATGAGCTGTTCGAGAATGATGCCTTGCGATTTATTGAGGAGAACAAAGATGATAATTTCTTCCTATATCTAGCTCTGAATATGCCTCATGCCAACAATGAACACCCCACCAACGGGATGGAGGTACCTGGCTATGGACAATTCGAGGATCGTGGCTGGCCTGAACCAGAAAAAGGTTTTGCCAGAATGATGCAAATGGTAGATAGTACAGTAGGAAGAGTCAACCAAAAGTTGATAGATCTGGGTTTGGATGAAAACACAATCGTGATTTTCTGTAGTGACAATGGACCTCATCAAGAAGGGCATCACGAGATGGAGTTTTTCAACAGCAATGGCGAATTGAGAGGGATGAAAAGAGACTTCTATGATGGGGGTATCAAGACGCCTTTGATTGCTAAATGGCCGGGTAAAATTAAACCCAACAGCAGTTCAGATCACAAAGCCGCATTTTGGGATTTCTTACCCACGTTTGCCGGATTGGCCGGTAGCTCTATAGATGCGTCTACCACGGATGGAATTTCCTTCATGCCTACACTGTTAGGAGACGATGCGTCTCAAGAAAATCACGAATACTTGTACTGGGAGTTTTATGAGTTTGGAGGTAAGCAGGCTGTGCTGAAGGATAATTTCAAAGCAGTAAAGTTGGATGTTAGAACAGATAGTCCAAAGGCCATTCAATTGTTTGATTTGAGCAAAGATCCGGGAGAACAAAATGATGTTGCTGCTCAATATCCAGAAATGGTGCAGGAAATGGCTCAATACATGGAAGAGTCCCACCAGCCCCTTGATTTTATGTCCTTGTTCCAAATGGATGTGAGTGCAGATACTCCTTTTTAACTAACGAATATAAGATTATTTGAAAATAAGCAGATGAAAAAGATTTTTATGCAAAGTATGGTTCTCTTGATAGCCATAGCAGTATTCAGCCAATGTGATCAGGCGAATGGTTCCGAAGGAGAGGCAAAAGATGAAAAACGAGGGTTTTCTATCAATGAATTGGCCCCTAAACCTCCCTTGGGATGGAATAGCTTCGATGCTTGGGATTGTCGAATCGATGAGTCAACTTTCAAAGAGACGGTCGATGTAATGTATGAAAAATTGAAACCTTTTGGCTGGGAATACGCCGTGATTGATTATATCTGGTGGCACCCAAATCCGGGCCACTGGAATACGGCTGAAAATCATTATCGAAGAATCGGTCATCCTAATATTAGGTTCAAAGAGGACGGCTCTCTTTTAAATCCTGACAACACGAGAATGGATGAATTTGGCCGATTGATTCCGGCAGTAGAACGTTTTCCAAGTGCTGATGGAGGCAAGGGATTCAAGGATGTAGCTGATTATGTTCATGATAAAGGGTTGAAATTTGGTATTCACATTATGCGCGGGGTACACATTGGTGCCGTCAATCAGAAATTAAAAATCAAGGGTACAGAGTATACTATGGATCAGATAGCTGAACCTTGGGATACTTGTAGATGGAACAATCACATGTATGGTGTTGATGCTACTAAGCCGGGTGCTCAGGAATACTACAATTCTTTGTTTGAGTTGTATGCTCAATGGGGCGTCGATTATGTGAAGGTTGATGATATTGCCTATCCTGATTTTCATGGGGGAGAAGTGGCCTTGATAAAAAATGCAATTGAGAATTGTGGAAGACCAATGGTGTTGAGTTTGTCTCCAGGTGAGGCTCTCTTAGGAGAAGCCAATTTCTTAAAGGATCATGCCAATATGTGGCGTATTTCTGCAGACTTCTGGGATGAATGGGATCATCTTAGACATAGTTTCGATTTACTTAATAGCTGGTCAGCTCATACAGGACCTGGAAGCTGGCCAGATGCAGATATGATTCCTTTTGGAAAAATATCGATTGATGATAGACCTCATGGGCCAGAGCGTATGTCAATGTTTACTCAAAACGAGCATTATACATTAATGTCCCTTTGGGCCATTGCCAGATCTCCTATGATGATAGGTTCAGATTTACTCTCAACTCCCGATTCTATATTAGCATTTTATCAAAACGAAGACGTGATGTACGTGAATCAATATAGTGAAAACGGTCATCAAGCTAGAAATGAAGGGGATCAGATCGTTTGGGTTGCGGATGATCAGAAAAGTAACGACAAGTTTATCGCTCTTTTTAATGTCTCAGATAAAGTACAGGATGTTTTCTTTGATCTGGAATGGGAAATGATACGAGGAAAGTTTGAAGTCAAGGATTTGTGGACGAATAAAGACATTCAATTAGTCAAGGATCGAATTAAGGTCGAGCTTGGTCCGCATGAAGGTACCTTGTTGAGGGTGTCCGAAATGAAATAACAGTGAATTGAAAAATCCAACCCACTCTCTCTATGGGTTGGATTTTGTATTTTTGGAAAGACTAAAATGAAAAGACTACTTACAATATTTATACTAGGATTATTGCCTCTGATTCATTCTGAGGCAAAGGATATCAATTATTATTTTAGACACATCACCGCCGAAGATGGGTTGGCTCATACGGATGCAACTGATTTAGTTCAGGACAGGTTTGGGTTTGTTTGGATTGCTACCTTCGGTGGCTTGCAGCGATATGATGGTAATGGCCTGCAATTGTTTTGGAATGATGAAAATCAATTAAATGCCGTCTTTAATAATCGTATCAAAGGACTTCATCTTGGTGAGAATGATTTGCTGTGGTTGTCCACAGAAGGTGGGGTTAAATTATTTGATACAAAAATCAATCAATTTATTAGACTTAAATCAAATGGCAGGGCTGCCAGCGACCTGCTTTCCAGTTCGTGTAGGGATATTGTGCAAGGGACGGATGGGGCAATTTATGCATTGTTAGAATCTGGACTTTATCGCATGAGTATTCAAGGCGATGTGTTAAAAACATTCACCCCATTGTATAATATTGATTTGAGACAATCCTATATAGGAGAGATTATTGAAGTAAACGGGGATTTGTGGGTTGTTCATACTTCGGGCGTTTTGATGGTTAAGAAGAATCGTCTAAATGAGCGAAATGGAGCAGTAAAAATAGAGTTAAGTGATAGACGAACTGAAAAGAGTTTTTTTGCATTTCATTCCATTACACAAGTAGATGATAGCACTTTGCTTTTTGGTTGTAATAACGGGTTTATTGAGGTAAACCTGGCCCAGTCTTTTGGTAATGGTAAGATTTTGGGTAATTATCACAAATTATCTCTGGATCCATCTACCGGCCAGTATATTGATGTGACAAAGATTATTTGCTATGACAAAAATGAGTATTGGATTGGTACCAATGAAGGTTTAATTTCTGTCAAGAGTGTTAACGGAGAATATCAAGAGTCTTATTATCAAAATTCGGAATATGATAAAAATTCACTCACCTCCAATCATATCAATTCACTTTGGATAGACGATATGGATCATCTTTGGATTACTACCTTCAGCGGTGGAGTTAATTTTATTAATCTTAATCAGAAACAATTTTCCATATTGAATAGGGATCCTTCTCAATTAGAAAATACTTTGGCTGAAAATTTTGTACGCGCTATTACAAGCGATGCTGCGGGGAATATGTGGCTTGGAACCTGGTCCAAGGGGCTAAATAAGTACAATCCGAAGACCAATACTTATACACTCTATTCCAAGGAGAGTAAGGACTTTTCACAAGACAAAATCAGAGCACTTGAAATTGATCATGAAGGCCGCTTATGGGTAGGTACTAATCAGGGACTTTATGTGAAACGACCCTATGTTGATGATTTTATTCCTATCAACTATAGTAATTCCGACATACAAGGGTCATCTTTTTACTGCTTAGGGGTTGATTATTTTGGACAGGTATGGGCTGGAAGTTGGAATGGAAAAGGATTGAATAGAATTAACTATATCAATGAAAAGGCATTAAAGGTTGAGGTTTTCAATACCTCTAATAGCAGCATTTGTTCAGATAAAATTACCTATATCTATGCAGACCCTAACTACCCTCAAGTTTTTATTGGGACGAATCAAGGTATGAATCACATTTTGTTAAATGATGATGGCCAAGTGAAGAGTGTCTTTCAATACAAGGGGTATGAAGGGGATAGGACGTCTTTGAGCTCTAATTTTGTTTGGCCAATAGTTAAGACCAATGATTCTACATTATGGGTTGGAACCCTAGGTGGTGGGCTCAATAAGCTGATCATCAAAGGTGACGGTAGGTATAGAGCTAAACATTTTGGGCCGGATGAAGGAGCCCCTTCTAGTGATATTGAGTCTCTGGAGTTAGATAAAAATGGGAATCTTTGGTTAGGTACTAAAGGGCTTTCCAAGTTCAATCCAGAGACAGAGACCTTTACTAATTATGATTACAATGATGGACTGCAAGGCAATAGCTTCAAAATAGGATCATCTTATGCTGCACCAGATGGTACGTTATATTTTGGAGGAATCAATGGTGTAAGTTATTTCAATCCAGATAGTATCACTAAAAGCAGTTTTGCACCAGAAGTAGTTTTTACAGATCTCTATATCAATGGACAGAAGATTGCTCCTAATGATTCTTTGAATGAAAATACATTATTATCTAAAAATATCTATTTAACAGATAAGCTGATATTGAATTATGATCAGAACAATGTGAGTATTTCATTTTCTTCCATGCAATATTCTAACCCTCAAAAGTCAAGGTATAAGTACATGCTAAAGGGTGTCGATAGGGATTGGAACATTACACAAAATGCAGGTGAAAATACTGCAGCTTATCAAAACTTGGATCATGGAAGTTATGAATTTGCGGTAGTAGGATCAAATGGAGATGGAGTCTGGGGCGAGAAGGTTTCATCGGTTTTAATTGAAGTTACTCCTCCCATTTGGAAGACGTTTTGGGCTAAAGTCATCTATTTTATAATTATTACAGGTGCATTGGTATTTGTGTTTTACTCCCAGAGGAGATGGCTAAAACTAAAACGGGATTTGGAGTTTACTATACTTGAAGAACAAAAGATGGAAGAGATTCATAAAATGAGAATGAAATTCTTTACTAATATTTCTCATGAATTTCGAACTCCCTTGACGTTGATTCTGAATCCAATTGAAATGCTAATGTCCAAGTCCGTGCAAAATGAGACTATGGATAAGTTGCATAAAACGATATTCAATAATGCCAATCGACTTTTGAGCCTAATTAATGAGCTGATGGATTTCAGGAAAGCGGAAACCGGTGCTCAAGAGATCAAAGTGGCTAATGATGACATCCATGCAGTATTGAACAATATTACCTCTGGTTTTGATAACCTAGCTGATAAGAAAAATATTAACTATCAAACAAGAATTCGATTGGCGGAGGTTGATGATTTTTGGTTCGACCAGGGAGTGATAGAAAAAATTGTACTTAACCTGATCTCCAATGCTTTTAGATATACGGAAAATGGAAGCATATCAATCGAGGCAGGTACTGATCCTCTAATGATCCAAAGTACGCTACAGAATCATTTTGCAGTCCAGTCGGAAGAGAGATTTAACGAGTATCTTTATATTAAAGTCAGTGATACTGGTATTGGAATTACTAATGCCTCCATCAAGAATATTTTTGATCGATATTTTAGGATTTCTGATGATAATAGTCAGCATTTGGGGTCAGGTGTTGGTCTAGCATTGGTTAGAAGCTTGGTTTTACTTCATAAAGGAGATGTGATTGTGAGGAGTGAACGAAGAGTAGGGAGTGAATTTGTAGTTTGCCTACCATTAGGTAAAGAACCATATAGCACCGAAGAGATCATCGATAGTAGTCTAGTTAAAAAATTAGATCATGTCATAACTCGAGAAGAATCCATCGATTTTCAGGAAGAGGACCAATATGAGGATGAAAATGGGATTGATGAAAGCAAAACTAGAGTGCTCCTAGTAGAAGACAATCAAGAGTTGCTGTCCTTTCTCAAGGATTGTTTCAATGAAACATATCATATAATGAGTGCTTCTAATGGGGAAGAGGCCTTAGGTAAAGTACACGAAACAGCACCTGATATTATCATTAGCGATATCATGATGCCGGTCATGGATGGTTTGACCTTTTGCCAAACACTCAAGTCAGATATTAATTATTCTCACATTCCAGTCGTCTTGTTAACGGCAAAGTCTGCTGATGAGAGCAAGATAAAAGGGGTGGAAACGGGTGCAGATGCTTATTTAACGAAACCGTTCAATTTAACCCTGCTCCAGAAAACAGTAGAAAACATCTTAGATAATCGTAACAAACTAAAAGATCGATATCGAAACGATACGTTCATTGAGGAGCGAGAGATGGTCAGTAACAAGAAGGATCAGGAGTTTATGGATCAATTGATTGAGATTGTTAACGTCAAGATGAATGATCCAGCCTTTGATATTGATCACTTATGTCTCGAAATGGGTAATAGCCGAACCAAACTCTATAACAAAATCAAGAGTTTGACTGGTTTGTCTGTAGGGGAATTTATCAGAAGAATGAGGATGAAAAAGTCTGCTGAAATCCTACTTAAAGAACAAATATCAGTATCCGAAGTAATGGTAAAGGTTGGGATTCAAAGTCAATCCTATTTCACCAAAACTTTTAAGAAAGAGTTTGGGGTGACACCAGCCCAATATAAAAATTCGGTGGAGAAGGAAGGAGAAACTGTTAATTAGTTCTTTTTTCATTGCAATTGAAGAAAGGGCACTGTTACATTAGTGCCCTTAATCATTACTAAAATAAAGTACATTTATCTTATTCTAAGCATCATGGCTCCATGAGCAGGAATGTCCAATTGTAATGAGTTCCTGTTGGTTATCAGATCTTCTTTCTTCCAAAGGTCTCGAATAGCATTGAACGAATCGATTCCTAGCTCAGCTATATTAACATGAAAGCTTTGGTCGGAATCACTGATGTTGAATACGGCTAGTACGGTGTCTCCATCCAGTGTTGCTGTCCAGACGATTTTCTTCTCATCTTTCCATACCTGTTTTCCCCCCTTACTTTTTTGATTGACTTCTAGTACTTCTCCATTGGAGATCAATTCGATAGTGAAATCATCACATTCTGGTAAGTTGCCACCAAACATCAGTGGAGATCGGAATATACACCAAAGTGTCATTAGAGTGATTTGCTCCTCTTGAGTAAAGTTGGTGCTTCGGTTTTGGCCACCAGATTCACCGCGAGGCATATAGCCTAGAGGTAGCATATCTGCATCTGGCCAGTGGTTTTCGGTCACGAAAGGAGCCCAATTGGCACATCTTTCCATTTGCTTGAGCAATGATCCCCAGTGATCCCAAAAGTCAGCTGAGATTCTCCAGAGGTTGGCATGGTTGCGGAGGTGATTGATGATGGTTGTCTCTGGCCCTCCTGGAGAGATGCTTAGTACCATGGGATGTCCACAGCCATCTATGGCTTTTCTGATCCCTTCGATATCGTCTATGCGGTAGGGACTGCCTACTCCTGTGGGTGATCCATCACTATTTTCTACCTCGTGCCAGGCATTGACGTCATCTGCTTTGATGTAGTCTACATCCCATGAGGCATATAGCTCGAAAATGGAGTCATAGTATTTTTGAGCACCTTCGTGAGCAAAATTTAGCGTTCGTAAGCTATTGTACCATGGACATTTCTCTTTGTCATAGGAGATGTCTTGAGCTTTGAATTCAGTTCCTTTGATGGGCGTGTTTTGCTGCACAGCTTGCACAGGAATCCCGCGCATGATATGGATGCCAAATTTCAATCCCAGGCCATGGATGTAATCTGCCAAAGGCTTGAATCCTTTTCCACCAGCGGAGGAAGGGAATTTCTCAGGGTCAGGAATCAATCGACCATATCCGTCGATCAGTTGATCAATGTTCACGTTTTTGTAAGTCTCGTGGGTGGCCCCTGGAGCAAACCAGGCCAGATCTACGATCACATATTCCCAGCCATAGGGCTTTAAGTTCTTGGCAATGAA
This sequence comes from Reichenbachiella ulvae, assembly GCF_025833875.1. NCBI lineage: Bacteria > Pseudomonadati > Bacteroidota > Cytophagia > Cytophagales > Reichenbachiellaceae > Reichenbachiella > Reichenbachiella ulvae. Next base: position 5,249,310 of record NZ_JAOYOD010000001.1, read on the forward strand.
GTCTGCATTTTGTTTTACTTCTTTTTCGGTGACAGTCACCGAAAAACAATCCCAGCTATTCCATCCCATAGGAGGGGTTGGGGCGATATTGTGAAGTGTTGTATTACTCATAATTGTTGTCGATATTTTTTAATGAGTGCCTTTTTAGCACTATTTATTATTTACTATTAGAGAATGACGGAGAATAGCAAAACCATAAACAGCATCAGAAAGATGCTGAGACCTGACCATAGTGGTACGCCAGTGTACCATTTGTTGCCCAGTCCACCACCGAAATTTTTGGTTTTGAAGTTGAAAGTCAGATCATCTGATACTTGCTCGGGTGCAGGAGCTGCTGTTAACACCGCAGAGATACTACATACTGCCATCGATACGATCCATGACAGCAAGGCTTGATTGGCGAATGGTACCAGGATGCCTTTCCAAAATGTAGCATTTGCACTCAGTTCCTCTCCAGCAAATACAGTGAATTCTAAAATCTTCAGCACTGCAGAGAATGCAAAAGAGATCAATACCGTATTCATGGCATCTTTTCCACTTACTTTTCTCCAGAGCATTCCCAGTAAGAAGATTGCGGAGAAAGGTGGCGCGATGAAATTGTATAAGGCTTGAATGAAAACAAAAAGATTGACCTTAGTAGCAACAGCCAAAACAATTGCAATCCCAATGGAGGCAAATAAGATGACGATTCCCATTACTTTTCCTAATCTGACCTGTCCTTGATCGTCCAGCTGAGGGTTGATCATTTCTTTATGAATATCCATGACATACATGGTAGAGGTACTGTTCAGCACAGAGCTAACAGTACTTTGGATAGCTCCGAACAAGGCTGCTAACAAAACTCCCCTAAGGAATGTCGGTACCAATTGGCCAATCATCACAATATAGGTGTTGTTGGCTTCATCACTCATCAAACCCCAGTCCCCACTCAGAAGGAATTCAGGCTTCATCGCAAAGTAGATCATGCCAGGGATCACCACGATGAAGGGGAGTAGCAACTTTAGGAAAGAAGCAAAGACCATCCCCATACGGGCATGATACATGTCCTTAGCGGCAAATACCTTCTGGATCATGTGCTGATTGATCACGGTGTACCATAGACCAATGTAAAAGAAGCTGAAGACCCAATGCGTCCAGGGATTTGTATAGTGGTTGAGAGGTTGTAATACAGATAATCGTTCGTAGTTGTCACCTGGCTCAGAGCCTTTGAGGATGTTGACCACATTTTGGTCGATCCAGTCTTGGACCCAAGCTACTTTGCCTGCATTGATGTCTATCATGTTTTGGAATCCGGCAATCATCCCTTCTCCATCACCCAAAGCTGACAGTCCCAGAAAAGTAACCGCCAGTCCACCACCAACCATGATGATAATGGTGAGCACGTCCATAAAAGCCACCGATTTTAGACCTCCGATGATGGCCCAGATACCTGCAGTGATACCAATGATGAAACAGCTCAATACTTTGTCCATCCCAAAGAAATTGTTGAGAATCAGAGATCCTCCATAGATCACAGGCCCCATGAAGGCCACTACATTGGCAATGATTGATAAGATGGCGAAAAAGTGTCTCAATTTCTTGCTAAAGCGCTTTTCGAGGAACTCAGGAGCTGTGTAAACATTCGAGGACAGTAGAAATGGTATGAATATCCAGATCAAAAAAGTGAAGGCTATCACGGTGCTCCATTCGCCCGTGGCAACTGAGATACCATAGATTACAGCCGCACCTATCAGACCAATAAAATGTTCAGTACTGATATTGGCAGCAATGTAAGAGCTACCTACGACATACCATGGTAAGGTTTTTCCAGCAAGGAAGTAGTCTGCGGCATCAGTACTTTTCTTCTTGCCACTGATATAGCCAATAAGGCTCAACAATATGAAATAACCAAAAAAGGCCACATAGTCTGCAAAGTGTAGTTCGAATGATGTGATTTCCATAGTCTATTTATTCTTAGTTGAGTGAAAGAAAGATGTCACCATCGCGATCATCTAGTTCAAAGGTTTGGTCCACAGAACCGTCAGATGCTCTTTTTCTTTTTTGTTCGAATTGGATGGTGACTGGGCCATTTTGCCATTCGTTGTAGATGACGGTGCCCTTTGTGTATTCACGCTGGAATGCACCATCCTCTCTGGTGGTAACTTTCGTAAGCGGATTACCCAATTCTACGTCCCAAAAGGGATACCAATCATGATAGTGGTCGGGTGTTTTCAATGGATTAGGATCTGCATATAGGGTATATCCATCGGAATGGGTGAGGCCCAGCGTTGTGACTGCTCGCATTCGAGACAGGTCGTCTCTGTTGCCCCATGTTTCCAGGCAGTTGATCACTGGTGCTTGAAAATGGCTTTCGAAGAAGGTGAGTGCCTCTCTCATTTTTTTCCATTTTCTTCCGTTACGGTTCGTGTCACCTCCCAAAATGCCTTTCACCTCTAGGGATTTGTCATCAATAGGGTTCAGCTCCATAAAAGAGCCATTAATGTAGGGCGCATATTTTTCCCCATCTTCGATATCATCGTGGATGTTGACTATGATCAGCCCTTCCTGACCAATAGCAGCTCGTGTTTTTTTGATGATGTCAAGGTGCCCGCTCCAGTCAAACATGACGCCATCATAGACTCCTGATTCCAGAGCTAGTTTGCATTGTCTGGCGACATTGTCTTGAAATTCGGGATTGTCATAGTTGAGCAAGTAAAATGGCTCCCAGCCTCCTAGCCAGCCTTTTTCAATTTCTCCATTTTTGTTCCTGAGCCACCATGGACTGTCTTTGGGTAAGAAACTGCTAGGTGCATCCCTCCATCTGACCTCAAAAAGCAGTACCATATTAGGGTTCTTTTCCAGCAATCGAGCTTTATTGGCTTTTGCCTTTGCCAGGCTTTCAGGATCAAAGGTGTCAGAAAGACCATCGTGTGTTCCAGCCCATTCCAGCCCCAAGACTAAATCAACACCTTCTCCCAGTTGACTCAAGGGTTCTTCCCAAAGGAGGTCATGTTTGGCAGCTGCATCCAATCTCTGCTCCAAAGTTTCGGTAGGGTACTGCTCTGGCATGTCTATTCCATACCATGCCTGAAAGATAGAAGGGTAGCTTCTGGCAGATATTCTTTCTACTGTAGTTTTTTGCTTGGCTTCTGTTTGAACAACTTTTTCTTCCTTGACTTCACGCTTGCTCTCGCAGGAGAACAATCCATAGCTGGCAGTTGCAAGTACCAGACTGGCTATATATAGTCTTTTCATTTTAGCTTCATTATTATATTAAATCCAATCACCAAGGTAAAGTGACTGGGATCAAGTGGGATGTCCGTCCATATTAGAAAAGCGCTCATTTGTACATTTGATTAAAATCTAGGGATTTGAAGGTGTTTTGGAAGAATGAGCGCCTCTTTAGCACTTATGCGCTAGTGGAGGCTTTCACTTTCTTCTTTATTCGAGTAATTATTGATTTAAAGAAGATATGAGAGTATTTAAATACTATGCTGACTTGCTACTCTTGATACTGATAGTTTCATGCAAGCAAGGTTTACAGAGGGCTGAGGTTGAAAAAGGCCAGATTCAGGAAAGGACCAAGAAGATGAATATATTATTCATCAATGATGAAGATTTGTCCATTCGCGCTGTGGGTGCCTATGGCAATGAAGATGCCATCACTCCCAATCTTGATCGCTTGGCGGACCAGAGTATATTATTTAACAATGCGATTTGCCAGGCACCCATGTGTAATGCCTCTCGTGCTTCATTTTTGACTGGTCTTAGACCGGAAAATATCAATGTTTTCACTAATCAGGACTTGATGAACGAGTCTTCCCCAAATCAGATTTTGGGGATTGCTTCTGAACTCAAGGACAAGGGTGCTTTTTTGGCCAATATTGGCAAACTCTATCACGGGAGGGAAAAGCATATTCGATATGATGATTTTGATCTACTCGCTTATTGCAAGTTTCCGAAGGACTTTAAGGGAGAGGTGATTGCTGAAGACGAAAGTTGTTCTAAGAGAAGATTCATTTATTCTCCAGATTCTGTTTTGGAAAATGAATTGATCAAGAGACAGAAAATCTACGAGCAAAAAAACAAGGAAATCCCTATGACTGCTGAGAATTGGTGGTTCGATGTGGGGATTCCTTATATAGGTATGCAATTTCAGCTACTGGGAGATTCTGGAGTGCCAGAAGAGTGCGACGAAGATTATAAGAAGGCCAGGTTAGCAGGGGAGTTATTGAGGCAAAAAGCCGCTGACGGACAGCAATTCTTTTTGTCGGTGGGCTTCTCAAAGCCACATACGCCTATCAGAGCGCCTAAAAAATACATGGATATGTATGAGGTGTCTGAGACGCGTTTGACATCCAAACAGCCAGAATTAGATAGTGGAATGTTGCCTGCATCCAAGCGATTTGGTGCTGGGGCTGATTTGTTTACCGGATGGTTTGATGAAGAATTTCCGCAATTGAGAGAAACGCCAGAAAGACAGCAAAAGGCAGTGGCTTCTTATTTGGCTTCATCTACCTTCATAGATGCACAACTAGGCTATTTGTTGGATATACTCGAAGAGACTGGATTGGCTGAGAATACGATAGTAGTATTTATGACTGATCATGGCTTTCATCTGGGTGAGCATGGACTTTGGAGCAAGTACTCCGTTTTCGATGAGGTCTTGCGCGTACCTATGATGATCAAGGTTCCGGGTGTCGCTAGTGCAAAGCATGAGGGAATAGTGGAGCTGCTAGATCTACTGCCAACGTTGAAGGAAATGTGGGGACTTCCTGTGCCTGATTACCTGGAAGGGGAAAGTTTGCTTCCGGTATTTGAGCAGCCGGAAGTATCTGTTAAGACACATGCATTTAATACATTCGATCAGTACGGAATAGCTAAGAAACATGTCCGTGGTTATACGATCAGAACAAAAAGGTACAGGTTGACCAAATGGGGAAAGAATACTTTGCATGGAGTGGAATTGTATGATTTTGAAGTAGACCCAATGGAGCAACATAATGTGGCGGATCAGACTGATTATTCGAAGGTGAGAGATTCTCTTTTGCAGATTTTGGACAAGGAAATCATTCTTCAGGTAGAGGCAGAATCGTAATTGACACAGAAGCTTTTGCTCTGTACGTTCAGTTTTTTTGCCCAATGGTGTTTTTACCTCTTTTAGCCTTGTCGGGATTTGGTTTCAAATTGTTAGCTGGCTTCCTTAGCTTTTAGAAAGACAATTACTACTTATGAAAAGGATAATATTTTTTGGTTTGCTTTTTTCTTTTTTAGGGCTCAAGGCTCAAGAGCAAGCGACGATTTCGGGTGAATTGAAAAAATGGCATAAAGTGACGCTGGACTTTGTGGGACCAGAGGTTTCAGAGTCAGACGAATTTAACCCTTTCTTCAATTATCGACTCAATGTAAATTTCACTCATTCTGAAAGTGGCAAGAGTTATATGGTACCTGGGTACTTTGCAGCTGATGGTGATGCAGCCAATTCTTCTGCTACCAGCGGTCAGGTTTGGCGCGTTCATTTTGCTCCGGATGAGGTTGGAGTATGGGCATATGAGGTTCAATTCAGAAAAGGAAAGTGGGTGGCAGTTAGTGATCGGGACACTCCTGGAGTCTCAGGTGAATTCATGGATGGTGCTAAAGGACAATTCATGATTGAAGCATCAGACAAAACAGGACGTGACTTTAGAGCCAAAGGTCGACTTGACTATGTTGGAGGACAATATTTGCAATTTCAGGAGACAAAGGATTACTTCCTGAAACAGGGGCCAGATGCGCCAGAAAATTTCTTGTCCTACGTGGATTTTGATGGAACCTTTCATAATGATGGTCACAAAGATCATCTAGTAAAAAAATGGGAAGCACATTTGGTTGACTGGAAAGAGGGTGATCCAACGTGGCAAGGTGGAAAAGGAAAAGCGATCATTGGAGCGATGAACTATCTAGCGGAAAAGAAATTGAATTCTGTTTCTTTTCTGACAATGAATATAGTAGGAGATGATCAAAATGTATTTCCTTATGTGGATTATGATACTTACGATCGCTTTGATGTTTCTAAGTTGGATCAGTGGGAAATATTGTTTGAACATGCGGATCGGTTGGGTCTATTCCTTCATTTCAAAACTATGGAAATGGAGAATCAGGGGCTTTTGGATCATGGGGGTGTAGGTGCTTATACCAAGCTATATTATAGAGAATTGATTGCCAGGTATAGTCATCATCTGGCGCTGAATTGGAATATGTGCGAGGAAAACGGTGATTGGGTGAAAAATCATAAAACGCCTCCTCAATTCAAATATGAACGACTATCGATGGCTGGATACTTTCATGATCACGATCCATATCAGCACCACATTGTGATTCATAATGGCAACATGTTCGAAGATATATTAGGGTCAAATTCTATGTACACAGGGTTATCTATTCAGACCCATCACGAAGATTTTCATTTGGTGCATCCCTGGGTGATCGAATGGAGAAACAAATCAGTAGAGGCAGGAAAGCCATGGGCCATAGCTGTTGATGAACCTGGAGATGCTCAGCACTCTTTAATGCCAGATAAGGATGACCCTTCACATGATGTCGCCAGAAAGAATGCCTTATGGGGAGGAATGATGGCAGGTGCCTGGGGTTTGGAGTGGTATTTTGGATACAAGCATGATCATTCGGATTTGACATGCGAAGATTACCGATCGAGAGATGCTTTTTGGGACCAATGCGTCATAGCTCTTGACTTCTTTAATTCTCTTCCCTTTTGGGAAATGCAGCCTGCTGATCAACTGATAGATAATGGCAACTATGTTTTCGCTAAGCCAGGAGAGATTTATGTGGTCTATTTCAAAACAGGTGAAAAGTCAAAACTCGATCTATCAGCCGCTCAAGGAGAACTTGAAGGCCGTTGGTTTAATCCAAGATCAGGGGACTACTTGAAGAAAACAATCAAAGTAAAAGGAGGGAGTTCGGTGGAGTTGACAGGACCAAAGAAGGATGATGATCAGGATTGGACTCTTTTATTAACAAAAAAATAGGGAAGTCTGATCCTTCGGAGTAGTTGGTCATGGACTAATCAATTTGTTTTTTTCATTGGTAACGTTAAAATAAATCACTCTTGAGATCAGACCCCTTTACCAATATATGACTAGGATAACATTGAATTTATGCTTACTGATTTGGGGCTTTAATTCCTGGAGTCAGGAATTGACTTTAGATGAAATCAGGGTTCGAGATCCATACATTGTGGCCTACGAACCTACTCAGACTTATTATCTCTATGCTCAAAAACAGAACAGGTTAGATGCAATAGAAGATGAGGTAGGAGTAGAAGTGTATCGCAGCAAGGACTTAAAAACCTGGGTAGGTCCAAAATCGGTTTTTCAAGCTCCTGAGGGCTTTTGGGGACGACAAATGGTCTGGGCGCCAGAGGTTCACGAATATAAGGGTAGCTATTATCTCTTCGTTACATTTACCTCTTATGATACGCTGGATACTCCAGGGCAATCGACCGCACCGCAGTGGAAAAGAGGTACACAAATCCTCCGAGCTTCGCACCCTGAGGGGCCGTTCGAATTGATTTCGAAGGATTCGCAGACACCTCCCGAATGGATGTGTCTGGATGGTTCTCTTTGGGTAGAAGAAGAAACCCCATACATGGTTTTTTGTCATGAATGGGCGCAGATAGAGGATGGAACCATCGATGTGATCGAGTTGAGTGATGATCTGGCTAAGGCAGTTAGTGATTCTCAAGTTTTGTTTTCTGCTACTAGCATTCCATGGGTGAGAAGTCTGGCAGATACAGGATACAAACATCATGGTTATGTCACAGATGGAAATTTCATTTATGAAACCAAGAATGGAAAATTGATCATGATTTGGTCATCCTTTGGGCCAGAGGGGTACGCATTGATTCAAGCCGTAAGTGACAGTGGGAAAATTCATGGTCCATGGAGACAAATTGAAAAACCATTGTTCAAAGCGCATGGTGGTCATGGTATGATTTTCAAAACATTCGAAGGTCAGTTGATGCTTTCTTTTCACCAACCCAATTCAGGGAAATTGGAAAGAGCCCAGCTTTTTGAGATCAAAGATAAGGGCGATCATATCGCACTGAAGGATAAGATTAAGTAGTCTTTAGTCTTAGTTTTAGAGAGAAGAGGCCGTCCAATGGATGGCCTCTATTTTTTGATACCCTTCCATGAAGTATTTTTGTATTTGTAAGAATATTAACCCATTCCTACCTTCGAAATCCGTCTGTATTAAGCCTTGGAAAGTTGTTGGGAAAGCGCTCAGTTGTTTGATTGCTTTGTTGATTTGTGTATTTGTCCCTGCTGGGATGAATTAACTAGTCAAATAGACAAATAAACAAGCCTCAGAGCCTGCGAAACCCCAATTTAGTATTGTGATATTGTTCGAATGGACAATCACAGTTACATGAAATGAAACTTTTTAAGCGTATGAAACAACTATTTACTATTGCATGTCTGAGTGTGATGCTGGTTGCGTCGCTAGGTCTGAGGGCTCAAAATCAGATCAGCGGGACAGTCGTCTCAGATGTAGATGGTACCGGATTGCCAGGTGCCAACGTGATCGTCAAAAACACCAGTGAAGGAACAGTGACAGATCTGGATGGAAACTTTTCTATTTCTGCTCCGGATGATGCCACTCTGGTGGTTAGCTTTATTGGGTTCGAAACTCAAGAGATACTGGTCGCGGGACGCAGTACTATTACCATCAACCTCATAGAAGATTCAGAGACTTTGGAAGAAGTGGTCGTGATCGGATATGGTGAGGTCAAGAGGAGTGACATGACAGGTGCCGTCGGTTCTTTGAAAAGTGAGACAATCGAAAAGGTAACACCTACTTCTATTCAACAAGCATTGCAAGGTCGAGTGGCAGGTGTACAGGTGAGCTCGAATGATGGAGCGCCAGGTTCTGGTATCTCTATCAAAATCCGTGGTTCTAATACCTTGACAGCAGGGTCACAGCCACTGTACGTGATCGATGGATATCCAATCGAGCAGGTCTCAGGATCTGATGGTGGAGACCCATTTAATCCTCTGTCCACGATCAACCCAAATGATATTGCGTCTCTTGAAGTGTTGAAAGATGCCTCTGCTACAGCTATCTATGGATCGAGAGGATCTAATGGTGTGATTCTGATTACCACCAAGAAAGGTAAAGCAGGGAAGGTAAAAGTTGATGTGAGCTATAATACTAGTGTGTCAAGTATTCCAGCTGAGCGTATTCCTGAAATGATGGACGCTGAAGAATATACACAACTGCAATATCTAAGAGCCATTCAGAGTGGTCAAGGCCAGGACTCCATCTGGTTAGCCAGATTAGAAAGAGAATGGTGGACAGCCGACACAGTTCAGTATACGAACTGGTTAGATGAGATCACCAGAGATGCGATTGGGCATCAGGCGAACCTGTCAGTATCAGGTGGTACTGAAGATACTAAATATGGCGTATCTATTGGCTACAATGATGAGGATGGGATTTTGGAGAATTCAAACTTCAAGAGGTTTAGTGCTCGATTGAATTTGGATCAAAAAGTCAATAACTGGTTGTCTTTGGGTTTGAATAGTTCCTATAGTAATTCTGACTATACAGGAATTATCAATGATTGGAGAGATGGTAACCTGATCAATCAGGCACTCTTTACCAATCCGTTTATTCCAAAGGATTTCGAAAACGTAACTGATATTTCAGATGACGCCTTGGGTGCATTTTTTGACCAATCTAATCCTATCAATGAGGTGATGGATCCTGAGGTCACCAAAAACTTCAAGAGAATTTTTGGGAAAGCCTATATGAATATTGATATAGCCAAAGGATTGAGATACCATATGAGTTATGGTGCCAATTATCAGCTCTGGAATCAGGATTACTTCTTCCCTACTAGTACTAGAGTAGGTAGGAATAACAATGGCTATGTAGAATTGAAAGATGACGTGCTTCAGGATTGGGTGTGGGAGAATAGACTGAGTTACAACAAGAAATTCGGTGAGCATAGTGTCAATGCTACTGCAGTGATGGAGATGACAAGGAGATCCAGAGAATCACTGTTTTTAACAGCCACCAATCTGCAAGAGGCTGATGAGGCACTTGGCTTATATGGCCTGAAGAACGGTACCTTGAGCAGACCTACTCAGGAGCGGCCTGTTGATGATGCTTTACATTCTTACCTGGGTCGATTGGTTTACACTTTCAAAGGCAAGTACATTTTGACTGGTACTTTCAGAGCGGACGGTTCATCTAAATTCGCTGACGGTTACAAATGGGGATATTTCCCATCAGTAGCCGCTGCATGGAATGCTGGAGATGAAGAGTTTATACAAAACTTAGGCGTTTTTTCGGACTTGAGAGTAAGAGCCAGTTACGGTGTATCTGGTAATCAGCAGATCATACCTTTCCAAAACATCGCTGTAGTAGGTGATGGTAATCCTTACAACTTTGGTAACAATGTTGTCAACTCTAAGCAGTACGACAATTTTGCTACAGAGGATTTGACTTGGGAAACGACTTCTTCTTATGATTTTGGATTGGAGTTTGGATTCTTTCAAAATAGACTGACCGCTACGGCCGATTATTATTATAAGAAAACTGAAGACCTCTTATTAGATCAGCCATTGCCTGGAGGTAGCCTTTTCAACTCCAGAGTAGCCAATGTGGGTGAATTGGAGAACAAAGGTTTTGAATTGACTTTGAATGGTGTCATAGCGGAAAAAGAGGATTTTTCGTGGGATGCGGGCATTGTATTCTCCAGAAACCAATCGAAAGTTTTGGATTTAGGTGGTCAGGACAGAATCCTCTTTAGCAGTGGTAATGGTAACAACAACATCAACCGATCTGCGACTAAGGATGTCATGTTGAGAGTAGGTGATCCAGTGGGTATCTATTATGGATATGTACAAGGTGATGTCAAAAACACAGCTGCTGAAGAAGCCAATAACCCAGTAATCACAGGCGTTACCGCAGGCGTAGGAGCATTCAATCTCGCTGATTTGGATGGCAATGGTGTCGTAGATGCCAATGATCAAATTCCATTAGCCTACACTGCACCAGATTTTACAGCCAGTTTCACCAACACATTCAGATATAGGAATTGGGAGCTTTACACCTTCTTCAATAGCTCCTATGGCAATGAAGTGGTTAATGCCAATATCGTATTTGCTACGACTGGTCAGTATGGCAACAACTCTCTATCAGAATTGAGCGGCCACTACCTGAGTGATGTCAATTATGATGGCAACTACCAGGCAGTAGGTATCAATGATGTAAGACAGTATGTGAGGAGTGAGTTCATCGAAGATGGGTCATTTGTTCGTCTCGAGAATGTGACTTTGAGTTACAGTTTTGATTCGAAGTTTTTGGACAAGGCTGGATTGAGAAACCTGAAAGTGTATGTAGCGGGCAACAACCTTTTTGTTTGGACCAAATATTCATGGTTCGATCCAGAGGTGAACTCGACATGGGGTACAGCTTCTAAAGTAGGCTTTGGAAAAGACCAGGGAGCATACCCAAGAGCTAGAGTATTTAGAGTAGGTATCAACTTCGGATTCTAAAAAAGACTAAAAAATGAAAGTATTTAATAAAAATAGATCAAGGATAACCCAGGCCATCTTGAGCCTGTTGATGATGGTTGTTCTATCTACTGGATGCGAGGAATTCCTTGATGTGCCAGTAGAAGATAGATACGTGTCAGAGAACTTTTTCAATGATCCGGCCAACGTGTCTTTGATGGTAAATGATGTGTATGTCTCTCTGAAACGAGGAGGACTGTTTAGCAATGGTATCGGACAAAATGCCATTACCTCTGATATTCAACGTACCGCACAATTCAATAGCCAGGGTGGTTTAGGTACCTATACTCATTCTGCGTCCAATGCAGCTCTGACTAATATTTGGCAGGGAATGTATCAGGGGATCGCCAAAGCCAATAATGTGTTGGAAGAGATCGAAAAGCATGTGCCTGCGGATTTAGATGTAAGCGATCAAATAGGTGAAGTTCGATTCATCCGTGCGCTGTACTATTTCAACCTGGTGCAGTTGTTTGGTGATGTGCCTTTGATCGTCAATACGATTCAGCCAGATGATGAACCGATGGGTAGAACAGATCGTGGATTGGTGTATGAACAAATCATCGAAGATTTGACTTTCGCATCCAACAATTGTCTATTGGCTTCTGAGCAGTCAGATTATGGACGCGTCAGCAAAGGAGCGGCTCAAGCATTGCTATCAAAGGTGTACCTGACCAGAGCGAATATGATTGACCTGGGTCAGTTGGATGGAGATGCGGCTGCAGATTATCAAGGTGCAGTAGACAATGCTAAGTCCGTAATTGATTCAAATGAATATGGTTTAGTGTCCTATTTTCCCGATGTATTCAACAGGAATAATAAAGGGCATAACGAAAATATCTTTGTCATCCAGTACATGCCTGGTGAGGATCTAGGTGGATGTGTAGGATGTGCTACTGGCATCTCAAAGCAGCAAAATGATGGAGGATCATGGAACAATATCCTGGGGACTCAATATTACTATACGCTTTATGATGATACTGATCTAGTAAGAAGAAAGTGGACAGTGACCAAGGCTTCATTGGAAATCATCAATGGAGAAATTGCGATGACTTCTTATGAAAACCCAAGATACTTTGCTAACCTTTTGGAATCCAAGAATCGTGATGCGACTACTTACTTCTTTAATGGTGGGGATCAAACCTGGCCTACCTGGGAGCCAACACGAGTGGCGAAATTCAGAAGATGGCCATTGTCCAGTGCAGAGCAAGGATTCTTTAATCATCAGGCTTTCAATATCGATGATCCAATCATCAGATATGCAGAGGTGCTATTGATCTATGCAGAGGCATTGAATGAAGTGAATAATGGACCTTCGGCAGCAGCCTATGATGCCGTCAATGAGGTGAGAGCAAGAGCCAGAAACTACCCAGCTGATGGGATTGATTATCTGATTGAGGGCTTAACCAATCCAGATATTGATGTTCAGGCATCTGCAGTGCCTGATTGGAGCGGGTTGTCTTACACGGAGTTCAGAGATAATATCCTGGACGAGAGAGCCAGAGAACTTGGAGGTGAGCAGGGTTGTATGAGATGGTTTGATTTGGTCAGAAGAGGGATTTTGGTTGAGAAAATTCAATACCTGAATACTTTCGATAACCCTTTGACGGGTGGACAGGAAGAGCCATGGTGGAGTAATAATCAAGGTCCTGGAATGAATGTACAGCCTCACCATTTGTTAATGCCAATTCCAGCAGATGAGTTGGACAAGAATCCAAACTTGAAGCAAAACCCGGGTTATTAATCCAAAAACGAAAAGAAAATGAAGAAATTAATCAATAAATCATACTTAATCCTCGGTCTATTGGCCGGGGTGTTCTTTAGCTCCTGCGAAGAATCTCTGGAGTTTCCAGATGTGAATTTTTCTGCATCCGAAACGACCATTACAGCAGGGGATACTGTTTTGTTTACTGCATCTTCTGGTGCTGATTTGTACAGTATTTATACTGGAGATGCTGGACACGAATACAGCGAAAGCGTGTACGAGGTGCTGCCAGATTCGGCCTATGAAGACGTGACTATTCCCGAAGGAGAGCAAGTAATCACAGGACAGGATACCATTCGTGGACCTATCACGATGATGGCGCTGGAGTTGTATGACTTTAGAAAGATAGATGCAAATACGGGTGACCCGATCGATTTCGCTACTGGTTTTGCAATGTCGCGTGTCGAATACAAGCAGGCCAGGGAATTCGAATATATCTATACTACTCCAGGTATCTACACGGTGACGCTGGTCACAACCAATGTGGGCCGTCCAGATAACTCGGGCTATGATGGCAATAGAGCGGATGCTTTGACCTACGATGAGTATGCCACCAGACGCAAACTTCAGGAGATCACCATAGTAGTAAACCCTATTAACTAAAGAACATATCACTTATGAAAAGACTAGAAATAATGAAAAAAACAGTCTTGCCACTGTGTGGTATGGCTGTGATTTTGGGAACCATTTTTTCCGGATGTGAAGAAGAGGGAAGCCAGACCAAAACAATTGCGAAAAAACAATCAGTTGATTTTATAGAAGGAGAAACTCAGGTGATGGAAAATTCCACAGAGGGTCTCGAGATAGCATTAGAAACTAGCAGTGCGGTTTCAGAAACCGGAATGGTGACTGTTATGGCCCAGTCTGAATCTCTCGTTTATGGAGAGGATTATACCACTACGCCAGAGGCGATTGATGGGGTGATTTTCCTGGAACTGGCCTCAGGTTCGAATACGGCTAGCTTTGTGATGAATCCTAAGGATAATGACGTAGCAGAAGCGAGTAAATTCATTTCTTTTGAAATACAAGGCGCGACTACTGGTCTAGAAAAAGGAGAAATGAATGCGGTGCAGATCGAAGTGATCAATGAAGACGCAGGGATGACAGCTTCTGTATCGTCTATTGATTTTGGTGCAATCAATACTGCGGAGGATCAGTATTCAGGAGTCATGAGCTTTGATGTCAATATCATCGATATCAACTCCGATATAGAAGTAACGGCAACTGATCAAATCGTCTTGTCCAAAGCTGAAAATGGTACTTACAGCAGTAATTTGACTATTCCGATTTCTGAATTCAGTGATGGGATGATCACTTTGTTTGCTAAGGGAGACTCAGATGGTGTGACTAAGTCTCAGGATATCTCAGGTAGTATTATTCTTTCAACTGCTGATTTGGATGAAGATCGTGTGATCACTACTCAGGTGAATGTATCGATTCCATGTGGAGGAGAGCTAGATCCTATGGTCATCGTAGATCAGGCATTTGAGGTTGCTGATTTATGTGCCTGGGAAGTGGTTGATTTTGGTAATAATGGTTTGACTATTGAGGAGGTAGCTGCGGTACAATCGACAGTGACTAACTCTAGCAATGGAGCAGTAGAACTGAAAAACTCAAGTAATAACTATTTCGGTATCAAAGTGGACATCACCGATGTGATCAAGTGCTACCCAGATGCTACCGACTATATTTACAACATGTCTTTCGATCTATATTTTGATCCTAGTGCGTCAGGTGATCGTACGGTGGAAACTTATTTTGTAATCGACGGAGATGCGAGTAAAAAACAGTATTTCACAGCGGGGATTGCAGCATCGGATGCCAACAAGGGTAAATGGGAATCCAGGAGTCATTGGAGCAATAATATTAAACCATCTGAGGTGACCAAAATTGAATGGGTATTCAACTCCTATGGAGGTACAGGAGAGATGGCCTGGTATCTGGATAACGTGAAAATGCGCTCTACACAAGCCTCGATTTGTAATTAAAAACCTTAAGAGTTAACATGAACTGTCCCTTAATATCTACCTCCTATTTGGTCGGGTGTTTGAGAGACAGTTTTTTCTTTATCGCACATATCATGAGTTTTTGCCTAAGGCAATGGATCTCTGATCAAAAATTAAGGATGATAGAGAAATACGAAAGAAATATCCCGAAGCATATTTGAAGCAAGAAAATCAAAAAAGAAGGAATATAACAGGATGAATAGAATAGTTAGCATCGTGCTTGTCGGCTTGACAATGGTCGCATGTAGCCCAAATAATAACCATGAAGAGAAGAATATACCTTACAATGTGCTTTTCATCGCTATTGATGATATGAACAATTGGGTAGGAGCGATGGAAGGCAAGGCGAAAACCCCAAACATCGATCGATTGGCAGGGCAGGGCATGCTATTCTCCAATGCGCATTGTGTGGTGCCTGCTTGCAATGCTTCTCGCGTGGCACTCATGACCGGTCAGCGTCCAGAGACTACCGGCCAGTACCAAAACAGTGGTAATTTTAGGAATCGTCCAGGTGGTATCGATAGAGTGACCATCGCTCAGTTCTTAAGCCAACAGGGGTATGAAACTGCTGCTGCCGGCAAGATTTTTCATCACCCAAGAGGAAGTGGCGAAAGTGCAGATTTGCTTTCGGATACAGCCTCCTGGGATTATCAGTGGGTAGGGAACATTGGTACCGAAGGCAGAGATCAGTATCTGGATGAAAATGGTTTTGCCAAATGGCATGATGGTGAGATCGATGGCTATTTAGGGAAATTTGCTGTCTGGGGTACTACACCTGAGACCAAAGAAGAAACCGGAGACTGGAAGATGTCGCAATTTTGCGCTGAATTTCTTCAACAGAAGCATGACAAACCTTTCTTCCTGGCAGGAGGGATTTTTAGACCACATGCGCCTTTGCTAGCCCCACAAAAGTATTTTGATATGTATCCTTTAGATGCTATCGAATTGCCTGAAGTACCTGAGGATGATATGGGTGATATCCCTCAAATTGCTAAAGAAAACTTTTCTACTCCTATGGTAAAGGCGATGAGAGAAAAAGGAGAATGGAAGAAAGCGGTACAGGCTTATTTGGCATCTATGACGTTTGCTGATGACTGTGTTGGCAATATTCTGGACGCATTAGATAATAGCCCATACAAAGACAATACTATAGTGGTGCTATGGTCAGATCACGGTTGGCAACTGGGACACAAATGGAGATGGGAAAAGTTCTCTCTTTGGAATCAAGGCACCAATGCGCCGCTTATCATAAAATATCCGGGTATGGAAAATCCTGGAAAGGAGGTGAAGCAGCCTGTTTCCTATCTGAGTATCTACCCAACTCTTTTAGAAATATTGGGAGTGGAGAATGATTTGCCATTGGAAGGGGAAAGCTTGATGCCTTTGATGAATCAACCTGATATGCAATGGGAAATACCTGCAGTAGTCACCTATCCCAAAGGCAGCATCGGGGTTAAATTAGACCAGTGGAATTATATCAAGTATAAAGATGGGTCAGAGGAACTCTATGACCATTTGGTAGATCCTAGAGAATATAAGAATCTAGCCAATGATGAACAATATGCCTCAATTATGGCTAAATTATCCAAGTTCATTCCTAAAGGTGGTGTGCCAGAACAGGCCGATTGATGCATGAAACTAACTAGAAAATGAAAATACTGACGAAATGGATAGGGCAGGTAGTAATGATGGTGGGCTTGGTGGTCACTTCTCAAGCTCAGCACAATTTGTTCCAGTTTCGTCAGTTTACCATTGATCAGGGGCTTTCTCATACAGATGTTTTGGCGATAGCACAGGATTCAATCGGGTTCATTTGGATTGGCTCATTTGCAGGGCTGGATCGATTTGACGGCTATGAGAGCAAGAACTATTTCAACAACTATAGTAAGCAGCGCACAGGCTACATCAACCGAGTCAATGATCTCTGCATTGCCGACAATAAGATCTGGATTGGTTCAGAAGGAGGATTAGAGGTGTTTGATATCAAACTGGATGATTATCTGGTTTTGGACAAATCATCTATATCACTGGATTCACATTTTGGTGCTTCTATCCTAAAAGTAGCCGAAAGTGAGAATGAATTGTATCTGGGTACTGCTAGTGGATTGACGATCTACCGATTTGATAGCGGTGAAAAGAAGCTTTATCCATCAGAAATCAGAATCCCAGATGAGCTGACCAAATTCTTCTGTCATGATATTCAAATAGACCAATTGGGGAACGTATGGGTCATGGCAGGAACCCATCTCTATGTGAAGCACCACGAGGTAAATCAGTTTGTTCAGCTCAATGTATTGAGTAAGGGGGAGACGCAGAACCTCGAATATGCGAGAATAGGTTTCAATGACAAAGATGAGTTGATAGCCGTATCGAATGAAGGTATTTTTGTCTATCCCAATCAACTCACCCGCAACCAACGAAGAATAGATGTTAATGGCTATAAATTTGATCAAGCCATGATGTCACGGCAGCTCTCTGTGCCAGCCAATCAAGTCGCACTTTTTAGGGATATAGAAGTGGATGATCGAGGTGGTTTATGGTTAGGATCCAATTACGGTGTATTGCATTTGGAAAATTTCAAAGCTCCTAATCGTTACACTTTATACAATAGTTCTCCATCTGATCAGAAAAATGACCTGTCTTCGCAAAGCATCAATTGCCTCTTGATAGATCGCAGCAATGTACTATGGGCAGGTACTTATGGAGGTGGGGTCAACTATACGGATTTGAATCGCAAGCAATTTCATTTGATTGCTCATGATGCTCATGATGCAGAGCATAGTCTATCTGGTGACTATGTGAGGGCCATATATGAGCAAGAGGATGGCAATATTTGGGTAGGTTCGCAAGACAACGGTCTGGATTATTTTGACTTTGAATCCAATCGCTTTATTCATTATCGACATGATAATAACAATCCAAATGGATTAAGTAGAAATGAAGTTCGAGCGCTGGCCATGGATGATCAGCAGCGGCTTTGGGTGGGGACTCATGGAGGGGTAGACATTCTGGACAAAAACAGACGTCAGTTTGACCATATCAGGCGAAATCCTGAGTCACCAGGTACCAGCCTTTCCAATGATGTAATTTTCAGTATTGACATAGATGTTTTTGGTCAAGTCTGGGCTGGATCTTGGGGGAGTGGGCTGAATCGTATCAGGTATCGTGGCAAAGGAGATCATGAAGTCAGCTGGTGGGATAGTAAAACCATGCCTCATTTTTTGAGCTCTGATCAAATTTCGTTTGTGCTGGCAGACCCTGATGAGCCCGAAATATTTGTGAGTACAAAAAATGGACTGAACCATATTTATTTGGATCAGAAGGGTGACATAGAAAAAATCAAGGTCTATCGATCCTCAGAGAACAACCCCCATTCCATTACCTCCAATTTTATTTGGCCAATCGCCAAATTGAATGATTCGACGCTATGGGTAGGGACACTAGGCGGTGGACTCAACCGGATCACTTATTACCCGAAAGATAAAGAGGGGTACAAGGCCAAAGCTTTTACCATGGCCGACGGTTTGCCATCCAATGATGTCGAGAGTATATTGATTGACAATGAGAACCTATGGTTGGGAGGCAAAGGCCTGACTTACTTTCAGGTGGAGGATCAGGAGATTAGGAATTTTGATGTTAATGACGGGCTGCAGAGCAACAGCTTCAAGGTAGGAGCGGCACATAGGGGAGCGAGTGGACGCTTTTATTTTGGCGGGATAGCAGGCCTCAATTACTTCTATCCGGACAGTATCATGCTCAATCAGATGAAGCCGGATGTGGTACTGACTAACCTGACGATCAACTATCAAAATGCTGAAATTGGAAATCACGACAATGCCATTTTGAGGCATCCTTTGTATTTCAGTGATAAA
This sequence comes from Reichenbachiella ulvae, assembly GCF_025833875.1. NCBI lineage: Bacteria > Pseudomonadati > Bacteroidota > Cytophagia > Cytophagales > Reichenbachiellaceae > Reichenbachiella > Reichenbachiella ulvae. The sequence continues at coordinate 5,268,508 of NZ_JAOYOD010000001.1, forward strand.
ATTGATTTGGCACATGATCAGAAAGTATTCGAGATTCATTTCAGCCCTTTGCATAATGCCAATGCACAAAAATGTAGATTCAAATACAGGTTGAAAGGCCATGATGATCAATGGCTCTATACCAATGCAGCCAGCAGAAAGGCTACTTTTTCAAATCTGGAACCAGGGGAATACTTTTTTGAAGTATTTGCTACCAACAATGATGGCGTATGGGGAGATAGACCCGCGACCATAACTGTAGAAGTTCATGCTCCTTGGTGGGGGAGTTGGGTGGCGAAGTTGATCTATGCGACGATGGCCTTTATGGTAATTGCTTTTATCTACTATTTGCGTATGCGATCCCTCAGGCTCGAAAAAGCCTATGAGATGGCCCAGTTCGAAGAAAAGAAGTCTGAGGAGATTCATAATCTAAGGATGCAGTTTTTTACGAACATTTCCCATGAATTCAAAACTCCACTGACACTGATAGTCAGTCCATTGGAACAGATTATGAATGGAGCGGTCGAAGGAGCACAGCTCAATCGTTTTTATCAGATGATGAATAAGAATGCCAAGAAGCTGTTGAATCTAATAGATGAACTCATGTATTTCAGAAAAGTGGAGTCAGGGGTGATGAAGCGGCAGGTAACAGAATTGAATGTCGGTGAATTAGTAGAAGACATCGCTAGTAGTTTTATCGATCATGCGATGATCAAAGATATAGACCTATACATTCAGCTGGGCAATCGTCTACAAACTCTCTGGCTGGATAGGAGCATGTTCGAAAAAATCCTGTCTAACTTATTGGTCAATGCGCTGAAGTACACTGAAAATGGTGGACGGGTGCAAGTGAAGGTATTTGACAATTTGAAAAGTTTCAAGCCATCTTTTATCCATGATTATGGACTGAATACGGATCTGAAATTTGAAGATTATATCTGGATCAATGTCATAGACAATGGCATGGGAATGTCCAAATCCGTGTTGGATCAGATATTTGATCGCTACTACCGAGTGTCAGAAGCTGCTGTGGGCAAGGAGCCGGGCTCAGGTCTTGGATTGGCATTGGTCAAAAGTTTGGTGTTGCTGAACAATGGGGTGATCAAGGTGTTTAGTGAAAAAGGCAAGGGCACTGAGTTTTTGGTTGGGTTCTTAAAGGGAAATGAGCATTTGAACCAAGACGAGATTTTAGTTGATGGTTCGGAGGTTAAGACCAACACTTCTCCTATTATCAAACATGAATTAGAAGTCATATCACAAGAAAGTCAGGTATCCAGGTCTGATCATCAGGTGCATCGCGAAAAGATATTGATTGTGGAAGATGAAGCTGAGCTGAGGATGTTTATCAGGGAAAGCCTGGGTGCGAAATATGAGGTTAGGGAGGCAGCTAATGGTAAAGAGGCATTAGAATCCATCAGGGATTTTAGACCGGATGTCGTGGTGAGTGATTATTCTATGCCGGTCATGGATGGAGCACAATTGTGTGAATCCTTGAAGGAGGATTTGGAGTATAGTCATATTCCTTTCATCATGCTGACAGCTAAGACATCAGAGGAGAGCAAAATATCTGGCACCCAAGCTGGAGCTGATGCCTATTTGACCAAACCATTTACCATTCAGCTGCTGGAGCTTACTATTGATAATTTTGTCAATTCGAGAAAGAGATTGAGAGAGTTGTATGTAAATGATGCATTTACTGAAGCCAAAACGCTGGCACTCAACGAACGTGAGCAAGAATTCATGGATCAGCTCAATCAAATCATACAGGACAACCTGTCCAATCCTGAATTTGGAGTCGATTTCATTGCTAAAATGATAGGCATGTCAAGAACCAAACTCTACAACAAAACAAAGGACATCACCGGACAGGCTTTGGGAGAATTGGTCAGAAATACTCGTCTCAACAAGGCAGCTCAGATGTTAGTCAATGAAGATCTTCCTATCATAGACGTGATGTATCGGGTAGGTATTCAAAGTAGTTCGAACTTTACTAAAGTATTCAAAAAGAAGTTTGGTAAAACCCCTTCTGATTTTGTGGCAGAGTTGAAGAAAAGGGGGTGATTCAACGATTTATTGATTTCCACAAATTCCATTTCTTAATCTTGTTCAAATACTCTGGATAAAGGGAGGGTTTACCTTGTTAATTTGTTCAATTTCAATCAAGTCAAAATAATATTTCCAATGAAAAAATGTGATTGGAGCGTCTGGTTGTTGTTTTTTCTTAATTGGACATTTTCACTACGCATCAGGATGTTTTAACAACAAGTGTAGTTGAAATCGCTTGAAATTCATAAGAGTTTAGCTGCTGTGGCTAGGCGTGATTATTACTATTAAACATATGATATGAAAGCAAAAATTACATTTTTACTCATGATCGCCATGAGTATTTGGTCCGTGGCTTGGGCGCAGACCGAAATACAAGGAACTGTGAGAGGTTCAGATGGCGATGATTTAATTGGTGCCAGTGTACTCATCAAAGGCACCACTAATGGTACCATTACGGATGAATCTGGCAAGTACCGCTTGCAAGTCTCGGATGCCAGCAATGCCATATTGTTGGTTTCCTACGTGGGATATAAAAGCCTCGAAATCCCTGTCAACGGTCGTTCGGCTATCGATGTTGAACTCCCTCTGGATGCAGAACAGTTAGAGGAAATCGTAGTGGTTGGATACGGAGCTTCTGAAAAGAAGGATCTCACGGGTTCGATTGGAAAAATCAGTGCCAAGGATTTTAATGGGACCAATGTGAATTCGGCTGAACAGATCATGCAGGGTAAGGTAGCAGGTTTGAACATTGCCACTCCAGGTGGTCAACCAGGTCAGGGTACCAGAATTAGAATTCGTGGAGGATCGTCCTTCGGTGCGTCAAATGAACCCCTATATGTAATAGATGGGGTGCAGGTAGGACTCGGAGGCGAATCTGGAACAGGAAATGATTTTGGCAAATTTGCGACTTCTCCCATCGATTATCTCAATCCTGCGGATATTGAATCTATCACTGTACTCAAGGATGCCTCGGCTTCAGCGATCTACGGTGCACGAGCTGCCAATGGCGTGATCATCATTACCACCAAAAAGGGCAAGGCAGGTAGTATGAGAGTGGACTATGATGGCAACATTCAATTAGGATCACCAATTGGTAAGTATGATGTGATGGATGCTGATGAATATGAAGAAGCATTGAATCATTATGGATTACCTACGGACAACGTGGGTAATGAAAATACCGATTGGCAAGACGAGATATTGAGAAATACAGTGTCACAGAGCCATAGTTTAAGTTTGTCTGGTGGAACCGAAACCACTACCTATAGAGCCTCCGTTTTGTACAAGGATCAGGAAGGTGCTATGCTGGGTACTGGTATGGATCAGCTGGTGTCCCGACTAAATTTGACTCAGTCTGCGATTAATAATCGACTGACTTTGGGAATGAATATTATGTATTCTAATACCCAATATGACAATAGACCGACTCAAGATGCAATGCGCTATGCTTTGTTGATGAATCCATCTGTAGGAGTAAAAGATGAGAATGGGGATTGGAATACTCAGTTGATTAGTTTCAATACGGTGAATCCTGTAAGACTACTTCAGGAAGTACAAGATGAAACAACCAAGTCGAACTTTATAGGAAACTTCACTGCTCAATTTGATGTGTCAGATCACTTATTTGTCAATGTGGACTATGGAGCTACAAGATACAATACGATTCGTCAGACTTATTATCCCTCCACTATAGGTGAGACAGATGATCTAGGTGGTCAGGGTGGTGACAACATTGCCCAGGGAGGTAACAATATTTTCAACATTCGGGCGACCTATAAGAACACATTTGCTGAGCGACACAATCTGAGCGTGATGATAGGTCATGAGTACCAAAAGAATCATGGACAAGGGACTAATTTTGTTCTGCAGGGATACTCTAGTGATTTGACAGGTTTTTATGATATCGGAGGCGCGAGTAGTCTCGTGAGTAAGAATGGTTACTACAATGAAAATAAACTGGCATCCTTTTTAGGTAGAATCAATTACAGTTTTGACAATAAATACATCTTGACTGTCAATATGAGGGCGGACGGCACAGACAAAGTAGCCGAAGACTATCGATGGGGATTATTTCCATCCTTTTCAGTGGGCTGGAATCTGATCAACGAGAGTTTCTTACAAGGCCAAAGTTTGTTCTCTGATTTGAAACTGCGAGCTGGCTATGGTACGATAGGTAATCAGGATATTCCTTCTTACCGAAATGTCTACACCTATAGTCCAAATGGTTGGAATACGCTGATGGGTAATGGCAATCGCGTGGGTGGCATCCAACCCACAAGAGAAATATCAGAAGATTTGAAATGGGAAACCACCACTACCACAAATGTCGGTTTGGATTTTGGTATTCTTGATGACAAAATCACTGGTAGTATTGACTTGTACAGCAAAACAACAGAGGATCTGTTAATGGAGCGTGGTACCATCGCACCGGCGATTAGTAATACGGTGATGGACAATATTGGCGAAATTTCAAATAAGGGGATTGAGCTATCATTGAATGCTGCGGCCGTACAAGGCAGTGATTTTAATCTGAATCTGGGTCTAGTATTTGCTAGCAACAAAAATGAGGTGGTAGCTCTTGATAACGAAGATAGCTTCATCCCTTATGGGCCATTTAGAGCTCCAGGATATAGTTTGGTCAATGGAATGGTCGTGATGCCAGGAGAGGCATTGACTTCTTTCTGGGGCTATGATTTTGTAGAGGTACGCAATGGAGTTGAGTATTTCCGAAATGCCGAAGGTATCGAAGTGTCAAGCGGGGATCTCACTGATGCTGACAAGATCATCACAGGTCAGGCAGCAGCTAAATTTACTTATGGACTCACCCTTTCTGGTAATTATAAGCGTTTCGATTTCTCAATGCTATTTAGAGGTAGTCAAGGCAATGATGTGTTCAATATCACTAATCTGATCAATAGCCAGCCATCAATGACATTAGGTGATGGCGGACAAAATGCATTGTCAGGAACTATGGGAGAGGGGGAAGAGTTGACATCAGCTCTGAGACAGGTTTCCAATAGATACATCGAGGATGGTTCATTTTTCAGAATGGATAATTTGACTTTGGGTTATACTCTCAATACCGAGAGTTTGCCATGGCTGACCCGTGCGAGAGTTTATGCTCAGGCTCAAAACGTCTTTTTAATTTCCGGATACTCTGGGCCTGATCCAGAGGTGTTTGCAATCGACCCAAGTTTTGCCTCTGGTATTCAAAGTCAAAGCTACGATTACAACATTTATCCTAAGTCTAGAACCATTACTCTAGGTGCACAAATCTCATTTTAATCCAAACACAAAATCAAAATGAAAAATAAAATATATAAGATATCGATTGGCCTGCTATCCATTTGGTTTATGGCAGCCTGTACGGATTTGAACCCCGTATTTAAGGACAAGATTGCTTCGGAGAACTTTTTCCAAACAGAGTCTGATTTTGAACAGGCCACAGCTGCTTGTTATGGTCAGTTACAAACCTTGAGTTGGTTTGGTTATTGGTTCACCACTTCGCAAAATTCTGATGAAACCTGTACTCCTTCTAGAGAAGGTGGAGGATGGGACGATGGTGGTACTCACAGAAATATGGAGTTACACGATGTTCAACCCGAACAAGGTTGGCCTATCAATGGCGTGTGGAACAACATGATGAGTGCCATTGCCGTGATTAACTCCTCCATCAATGGTTTGAGTGCTGCTTCGGCGGATGAAACAGTTAAGTCTAAATATTTGGCAGAGATGCGTACACTTAGGGCTTATTTCTATTGGTTGGCCATCGATTTGTACGGTGATATCCCGTTGGTATTGGAGGCTCAGGATGCCAACGATCCAATGGGGAATACACCTCGGTCAGAGACTGTACAATTCTTATTAGAAGAGTTGGATTGGGTATTGGGTCAGGATATACCAGAGGGCTATGTGAGTAATCCTAGCTGGTTCCCAAGGGTCACGAAAACAACAGCCAAAGCCATCAAGGCTAAAATCCTGATCAATGCTGGTGTGTATACAGGCACTGAGCGATATGCCGAAACCTTAGACTTGTTGGAGGAAATACTGAATACAGATCAGGAAAGCGCACTTTATGGAGGAAATTATTTCGATTTGTTTGGAGTGAATAATGAAAACAGGACGGATGAATTTGTCTTCTATGCAGACTTATCACCAACTGATATGTCAACAAACTATGGCAATTTTTGGCCTCACTTCAGCTTTCATGGAGCCTTGACTCAAAAGTATTCGATGGCAGGTGGACCCTGGGGTGGGATTTCTATCGAAAACCATTTTTATCAAAGTTTTGATGCCAATGATCAAAGAAGGGAAGGAATTCTTGTTGGACCTCAGAGCTTTGATGACGGGTCTCCTTTGTACGAAGATCCCAATGCAGCATCTCCCGTGCAATTGGATTTGAATCCGGTTTTTCCACTCAGAAATGCTCCAGCGAATGCAGGTGGTCGCATTGCGAAGTGGGAGACAGATCCTACTGCGATCAACAATCGCATGCACAATGGCTGGCCTATCATCAGACATGCTGATCTTTTGCTAATGGCTGCTGAGTGTGAGCTGCGTGTCAATGGAACGTCTGCAGCGGCGGATGCATATGTCAATCAGGTAAGAGCAAGGGCTTTTGAACCTGATATGCCTTTGAGCAATGTGACTTTGGATGACGTTTTTGATGAAAGAGGTTTTGAGCTTTATACAGAAGGTCATCGTCGCATGGATCAAATTAGATTTGATAAGTGGGACATCGGTGATTTTGCTGGAGATGCTGAGTACAATGATGCCTCTACCACTACTGTGTGGCCAATCCCAGAATTTGCACTCAATGCGAATAAAAACCTGAATCAAAATGATGGTTATGGCAACTAAGTCATGATTATCTAAAATTTTAATCCGGCGTGTCAGATCTTGGGCACGTCGGTATTTTCAGATCAAGGATCATTATTGATGCTTTCAATAGGTCTGATTTTATAATCACCATTTCTATTGATTGTCGAGTGGGCAGCCCTGTGTAGTTGGGACATTCATGGAGAATAACAACAGCTCGATGACAGCAATTCTTTTTTAATCATTCGGATTTCTGAATCTGTTTCAATTAGCAGACATGTACTTGCTTCTGGTCAAGTCATGTCAAGGTATGCCTCATCAGGTAGTGGTACTCTTTTGACTTTAAATAAAAGAGGTATGTATAATATAATAATAGCAATATGAAAGATTAAAACATGAAACAATTAACAATGAATGGGAAGGCGGTTTGTATGGCCTTCCTTATGATGTTGGTTGCCCATTGGGTAGCTGCTCAGTTGACCACCTACGGCCCGATTCCTGGATTCACAGGGTATAGCTCTAGCCGCTATGATGTCAGGGTCAAAGAAGCTTCAGGTGCTTTTCAGAATAGTCATGTGCATCATCTGGTGTCTACCAGTAGTAATATGACGGATAGCCATTGGTCCACATTTTCCTATGGAGGAGCTGGACTGGTAGAGGTGGAAATTACCTTTAATAATGGCAATATCAACAGTTATGAGTTCCGCCCCACTCATGTAAGTCAGGTGGTTCAATCAGGAAATAAACTCAATTTCAAAATTGCATCTAATAAGTATGTTTCGGTGATAATCAATGGAAACATGAATCACCCCATCTTTATTTTTTGTGATCCTGCAGAGACGCAAGTACCTAATCCAAGTGGAGCTGACGTGTATTTTGTTGCCGGTGGTAGTAGCTCTTTGAATAATCCACTGACCATTAGGGATATTGGAAGTAAGAAGATTGTATATTTCGGCCCTGGAGAACATTTTATCAATGAGTCTGATACTCATGGTTATACTCCTCAGAGTGGAAACCAAGCATTCTTCGTTTGCGCCAATAATGGCAATCGGATCGAAGGGAACCAAATTGAACAGATTTATATTCATGGAGAGGCCATCGTGCATGGCAATATCCGAGCCACCAGAGCAGAAAACTTGATCATTAATGGTCGGGGAATTCTGGAGGGAGAAGATACCTATGGTTATTCCAGTGGTGATTACTTCTCATCACAGATTCTGAGTTCGGCTATCAATATGGCGGCTTATAAGGATCAGGCCAGTATTTTCATTCCTGACATGAATCAAACGGTGGACGGAATTACTAGTATTTTACCAAGGAAATATAATATCCAGGTAGGAACTGGAGCATTGGTGCGTAACTGCAAAATGTTTGCCTATCATCAGACGACTGATGGAATAGGTGTAGAAGCGAATTCCGTAGTTCGAAACAATTTCATGAAGGTGAATGATGATGCGCTCAAGCTCTATCAGGACGACTGCTTGTTCGAGAATAATTACATCTGGCATCAGATGAATGGTGCCGCTATGATGCTTGGCTGGGATAAGGAAGAAGGGGATGATATTCTCGTAAAAAACACCTATTTGTTAGCTTGTGACATGTATCGTGCCGGGTATTTCAATGAAGGTTTCTGGGCCAACCAATCTATCATCAGTTGGCTCAAACATTTTCCTTCGCCAGATGATCCTATGGATCTGAGGGACAACATCGTCATCGACGGGATCAACAACCAGGACATGCCGGATGATATAGGTTTCATCCGCCTACTCGCCATTGCAATGGATGGACAGATGGGCGGCGGTGGAGCTGGTAGTCTAAATATGACCATAAAAAATGTCTCTTTCGGAGAGGAGGATGATGATACACCAAGCTATGTGGGTGCGGCTTCTGGACATTTCTCGAATGTGACTTTTGAAAATGTATATCGAGACGGTAACTGCATGGATCAAAGCAATGTGAGTGCAAGAGGATCTGGTAGTGTTTCGATCAGTGGCAGTTGTGGTAGCGTTAGTAATTATACCATCTCCGTGACGCAAACTGCTAATGGTAACGTTGCTCCAGGTACTGTAACAGTTAGTCAGGGAAGTTCACAGAGTTTTAGTATTACTCCTAATAGTGGATATCAGGTGAGCGATGTATTAGTCGATGGTAGTTCAGTGGGAGCGGTGAGTAGTTACAATTTTAGCAACGTGAATTCCAATCACAGCATTACGGCTACATTTACTGGAGTTAGTTCAGGCAATGCACCAGTAGCAGGATCTACAGTTTGGATCAAAAATGTAGCAACTGGATTATATCTGAATACCCAAAGTACAGCAGATTTTGCAGTGGTATCAGGTACCAATAGTCCAAATAGCTCTGCAGAATGGGAGGTCGAAAAAACCGGCACATACTATCGATTCAAGCATGTAGAAGCAGCCAAAAGAATGCGGCCTGAAAACACGAATAATGGCTCAAGCATTCAATTAGGTAAGAGCAATTGGACAGGGAACTGGACACAATGGGCTTTGGTGAATGAAGGCAATGACCGTTTTCGTCTGGTCAACAAATTCACAGGCAAGCATTTGAGATTTGTATCTGCTACGGAAGGTTCTAATGCAGAACAAGCTCCGACCAGTGATGCGAGTAGCAGTACCTTATGGGTTTTTGAAGATCCATCGATAGGAGCTGGAACGAATGCCTATCAAACCTGGCAAGCAGAAAGTAGTGATGCTGATTCAGGAGGACTGACTACTTCTACCTGGTGCCAACCCCATATTGGACAAATCGATGGAGGTGAATGGATTCGATTTGATCAGCTGAACTTCGGTTCTGGTTCTGCGTCCTTTACCGTACATGCTACGGCCGGATACGAACGTCCTGGTTCCTATGTCGAAATCAGATTAGATTCTCCTTCTGGCACTTTGGCAGGATCGGTGGAAGTGACGAATACAGGTGGCTGGTGCAGCTACACAGACTTTACTGCCAACTTGAACGCCAGCGGATTACAAGATGTATATGTAGTCTTTGTAGGAAGCACTGATATCTATGATTTGGACTGGATTTCTTTCAGTCAGAATGGTGGTGCTCGGGTTATGGATGGGAGTGGATCACCCTCAGAGCCAGCAGAGATGATGATATACCCAAACCCTGCATCTGATGTGTTTCACATTCGAGTTAAGGGAATAGAGGGACCTTATCATCTGGAGTTGATCAATCTATCTGGTTCCAGAATTTATAGCGATTGGCAAAGTGGAGGAGAAACTCTGTTGTCAGCCACTCAATTGAATCTGAAAGGAGTAATGATTGCTAAAGTGACCAGTGAAGATCGAGTTTGGATATCTAGATTGGTAATTAGATAGTTTGAGGTCAAAACGAGCTGTTGAATAAAAAAGCCGGCCATTTGGCCGGCTTTTAATATTTTAGAACCCTGCTCCAGTTGCTACCTCTGTCCCACATTTCATTTCAAAGGCCCAGTTGTTATTTCCTTCGCAAAAGTCTTGCAGTGTAGCACTACCTTCTCCCATGACAGTTGCGGGTGCTTTTAGTTCAGCGTTTGCATCGGTATCTAGTACGAGCTTCACCTTGGCATCAGCACTTTTTAGCCAAACATAGGGCAATGGATCTCCGGTGCGAATTTGTAATCCGGTTCTACCGCTGTAATCGGCAAAGAGACCTGCTCCTTTGATGTTAAGCGTGGCATCTACTGATCCGCTGGTGAGAGAGGCGGAGATCATCGCCAGATTGTGTTTGGCTGGCCCACTGTCTGCAGGGATGATTTTCACATTTTCGATGGTGTGTATGGTTGGGTCTTTGGCACCCCAGCCAAGTTGTAGTGGGGCTCCATTGGCATTGTGGATGATGGTGACATTTTTGACTGTGAAGTCCTTGTATAGTTTGATGCCGTCATCCCAGGTGTCAATCAGCGTATTGGTGACCACAGATCCTTCTCCACCACCTATGCCGTCGCTGTTGGAGCGATAGTCATTACCATCCGTTTTAGCTGGTCTAGTGTTGATAATGTGAACATTGTCCACCATGACGGGATTGTTAAAAGCAGTGATGGCATAAGTGCGGGCATTTTCGATCGTCAGGCTTTGGACGTGGATGGGGTAGGTAGAGCCAAACACCGTAGGGCTTACAGCTCCATACTGCCATTTTTCACAGTCGTGCGCACGGTCGTCTCCGGCACGATTGCCGCAGCTGGAATCTGTTTCACCATTGGGACCCAGTGCCCAGTTTTTCGAATCGGTACCAAAGATGCGGCTGGTCTCACGATCCTCTCCTCGGATGATTACCTCAGCCTGGGTTCTAAATCCACCGGTGATGGTCACATTTGCTGCAATGACTACTTCCTTGATTTTTGATGGTAAAGTCCAATAGAACCCTTCCTGATCATTGTCCTGATCACTTTGATCGCTGAAATTTAAAGATTCTAATAGGGTTAATTTTCCTTCAGCAGATTGCCATTCGAATTGATTGAGGTATTGGATACCGGCTGGCAATTCTAAATCTTGAAAGGCACTTAGGTCATCTGGTTCACCTGTAGTTTCTTCCCTGTCATCATTTTCAATTCTAAGGGTGAGTTTATCCCTATTGCCAATAATCAAGCCATCGGATACTGATGATATTTCAAATTCAAGGTATTTGTCTTCTTCTATTGTTTCATTGTCAATCGTTGAGATCTGAAAACTGACTTCTTCAGAACCTGAATCTACAGGTAACAATATTTTTTGATCCAGTGAGATGGGATCTAGTGTGTAATCTGAATTTATAGTTGCATCATTACTATTGACGCTAACTACTATTTCTTCATTCGAACCAACAGTATTGGATAGATTCAATGTGATTTGTTTATTTTCATTTGCTTCGCTCATTGCAGTAGCTGTAACAATGAACTGAACAGTGATTTCTGGGTTGGCATCTTTATTTTCTGAACTACAGGCTAGCAGAAAAATAGTAATGCATAAAAAAAGATTGTTTCTCATAAGTATTCTGAAAATTGAACCCGACTAATGGGTAGTCAGGTTCAAACTAACTATTAAGACTAAATTTTGTTAGAACAATATTAATATCAACGGACACGAATGTCTTGTCTATATAGGCTAAATGCTTGTTGGATTGTACAGGTTTGTGATATTGTTGCTGGTTTAAAATGAAACTGAGTGAGCTTTTGACTGGATGAAGAACAATAGAGCAAAAAGCATGAATTCACAACAATGCCAATGGGTTTATTCTATTGTTTATTTGAAGGAATTTATCATTATAAAAATATTCTGGCATGATGAGAAAAGCAATAGGTCTGGTTTTTATTCTTTGGATATCTACTCATTTGGCCTTTGGTCAAGTTCATAATTATGAGTGGCCGAGTTCAATACCAAAATCAGATTTTTATGAAATTAAGGTAATACAAGGTGGGAAAGTTTATGATATCCACCCACATTTATCTACCCCAAATGACGAGGATGAATTGATCACACCGACAGATCGGTCTCCTGACAATGGAATAGCTAATTATTTACTCGATCGAAGTATGACCTTTGGAACTTTTGCCTTTGAAGGAGAGGTTTGGATCGAAGTAACAAAGAAGTTTGGTTCTCCCGCTAGACGAGTAGAGATTGCTCCAAAGGCTTTTGGTATAAACCCCACATATTTTGATGGTTATCGAGTACGATTCAAAATATCTCATGATATGAGTGAAATAGCGAAGTATATCAGCGTAGATTTTGTTTCTCCTGATAATAGAGATGAGGCAGCATCTAATCCGCAAGGTGAACATATTCTCAATAGTCTCATGATTCTTGCTGATAAGCCTGAGACCAATGTACCAGACCCTTTAAGTCCAAGTGTTGCTGTGTTTGGAGAGGATGATAATTTAGAAGATGCTAATGTAATCTACTTTCGAAAGGGTGATTATCGTTTGATTGATTATTACCATTCAGTTTTTGGCCAAGAGGGGCAAATGCCTTACACGAAAAACGGCCAGATTATCTATCTGGAACCAGGGGCATTTGTTCGTGGTGCCTTTCACGGGCATGGATATGATCAAATCAAATTGAGGGGCAGAGGAATAATTACTGGCCAGAATTATAGCTTCCACTGGTTCAGAGACGAAAATGACAAGAAAGATCCTTTTATCAATTTTATTGGCTGTGAGGATGTAGAGATAGAAGGTGTAATCGTAGAGAACCCTACACACCACACTATACCTTCGAGCAAGCGTACTAGTATCAAAAATTTGAAAATTATTGGTTGGTCGTACAATCAAGATGGTATACGTCCTGGTGGCGATAGTGTGGCAGATCAGATTTTTATCAAGACCAATGATGATTATGACTATGCGAGAGATCCTCATGTGGTGAAAAATTCAGTTTTCTGGCCCACACACAATGGAGCAGTGGGGATGTTAGGGTGGAATGATTTGGGGAGTGGTTATGCTGAGTATATAAATAATGCCTATATCAACAGTGAAACACGAAACGTTAACAACAATACTGGAATCATAGGTTCACAAGCCAAAGATGGGATGAAACTAAGAGAAAATTACCTCTCAGACCTCTACATAGAAGACGAACATGCCTATCTGGTGAACGCTACCTATACACTCAAGGACGAATTGAACCCAGGATATCTTAACGATTTTACTTTTAGGAATATAACCACGGAATACCCGTTTCAGTTTACCAATGGCGTGACTGCCTTGCAGCGAATGAATGGCTTGACTGATAATTGGTTGTCAGGATGGACTTTCACTAATTTGATTGTTGATGGTGTATTGGTGACCTTCGATAATCACTCGGACTATTTCAATATAAACCTAGAAGGGACAAACGGAATTAATGAGGATGCTGATAATTTTGTTCAAAATGTTACTTTCGACACTGAGGGAGACTTGTTTCAACTGTCTTCGTCTGTGGGTGTTGGTGGGCAAATTCATCCTTCAGGTTTGGATGGAGAGATAACCTGTATCGGCGAGAGAGATCAATCCGTGACAGTAGTTCCAGATGAAGGTTTTAGAATTAAGCGAATAGTTGTGGATGGAGTGGAGCAATTCTTATATGGAACATCATCTTCAAGTGATCGTTCTCAAGTTATCTATTTTCAGGATGTGACAGATAATCATTCTTTTGCGGTGGAGTTTGAAGAAGGTGATGATTATTTTGGCCCTTCGGGTGGGGTAAGTGATCTGAAAGGAGTGTCTGAGCAAGGAGTGATTCATCTGTCGTGGTTTGATAACTCGAATCAAGAGTCTGAAATAAAGGTGTGGCGCAAAGAAGATGCTGGTGAATATATAGAAATTGCCAGCTTAGCCCCTGATGCGATGAGTTACATGGATATTGAAACCGACGCGGGAAAAAGCTACACATACTATGTTGAATCCTTCGATGTAGACGCTTCTTTGGGTTCTACTGAGCCTTTGACTATAGAATCTGTGGTATTAAGGACAGATTGGGACAATGAACTGTCTGTAGTTGTTTATCCAAACCCCGTACAATCAGGTTCGCAATTACATTTGATAGTTGAGGGATCTAATCAGCTCAATACGTATGAATTGATTGATATAGATGGTAGAATTTTGAGCAAAGGAGTGCTGAAGGGTAAATCAACTGTGCTAGACATTGATCTTCGACCTGGATTAAATATTCTTAAACTCTACACTGAGGACGGTAATATCATAAGCAAGAAACTTTGGGTAGAATAGTCTTAATTGAAAACCACAAAAAAGGGATGAACACCAATTGTTCATCCCTTTTTTTATTCTTTTCGATTATTAGTTACCACTCTATTGATTGCTCGGTGTAAGTTGGTCCATCAGATTGTACATTACCTTGTTTGTCAAACCATATAGGATCGATGACTAGCATCGGTTGCTGACCTTCTACGATACCGTGACAGGACAACCACCTGCGTCCATCAGGTCCGGTGAATATTTCGTTATGTCCCACTGCTACAAATGGAGTGTTGGGATCTCCGGTAAAATCAAGGCCGTTTTTCTCACAAGTGGCTTTGCTTTGAGCACCATAAAATGGGTTTTTTTCATACTTCGTCCACGGTCCTGTGATTTGGTCTGCTGTCGCATAGCCAATCTCATAGCCACGAGTCCAGCTGGAGTAGAAGAGGTAATATTTGTCCTTTTCTTTGATCACATAGGCTCCTTCTATACCGATGGCGTCCCAGTCGTAGTATTTGGCGACTTTTGGTCTGAGAGCTGTACCATCATAGTTGGCTTCCATCACGATTTCTCCAGTATCATCTTTTTCATAATCCACCTGAGCGGGTTGAATCGCAGAAGTTGGTTCTGATAAGAATGTGGCAGTCTCTAAATCAATCTGAGCAAAGCCAATCCCAAATTCACGGCCTCTATTCCAAAAAGCATATACTTTTTGGTCATCATCTTCGAAGAAGGTCAGATCATTTCCATTGCAAAGTGGTTTGTCTTCTGTCACCATCGTGTATGGCCCCTCGATTTGATCCGCTACCGCATATCCAGGATGCTGCCCTTTGTAGCCCATCTCATCATTTCGGGCATTGAAAAGTGCGTAATACTTTCCTCCGATTTTCTGAATCTCCGGTGCCCAGAACCTACGGTAGTACCATTTGTCAGGACCACCTTGTTTGACGATATAATCCACAAACTCCCAGTTGAGCAGGTCTTTGGATTTATATAATGCGACTCCTTTGTTGAGGTTTCCGTCTTTTTCTTGTCTAAGCCAGTGAGGATAGGAAGTTCCGGTCATATACCACCAGTCTCCATCGCGCAGTACCTGGCAGTCACGCAGGCCATTGGGATCAATACCAGAAGAAATTGGATTTTGATAGCTGAATGTATTTGTGCTTTCAATCTTGTTCTTTTTAGGATTTGAGCAGGCGCTGAGTCCAATCAAAGCACCTAAAATTAATATTAAATTTTTAGTCATCACGCATGTATTATTTTGAGTGCTCAATTTATTAGTTGCCCACTTCAATGCCTATTAAGGTGAATTCTTATGGACATTTCGATCAAACAACTGATTAAATGAGCAAAATTGGATTTGCTCATATGTCCACACGTTTTGCTTATTGGTTTAAACCTTCTATTGGTATTTAGTTCCTCAGCTTGCTTTGTCTAGCTTTAATTTCTGAATTACTAAAGATTATGGTGGAAAATAAGTTTCATTGGTTTATCCCCTCTTGATAAGTGGTTAAAATCCATGGATATACTGACCTAAATCAAGAATTGATAAGGAATTAAATAATAAATGGGAAGCATGGGCACACGAGAATCATGTATTTCCAAAAAAGTTAGATAAGTAGCATTATGAAGATGAAAGTGAGTATAGGGCTATTGCTGATGGCTATGTCCATTCAGGTTTTTGCACAAAAAGAGAATAGTAATACTGAACCATATCCATTCGGTAATCCTGTGATCAAGCACATGTACACAGCAGATGCATCACCACATGTGATGCCTGATGGTCGTGTGTGGATGGTCACTTCCGTGGATCTGGATGAGGGTGGTGGATACAGCACCATGCATAGTTATCACACCTTTAGTTCGGCTGATATGCGCAACTGGACGGATCATGGAGAGGTTTTTAGTATAGAAGATATAGCACCAAATGAGAATCCGAAGGTGGATGACTATGCCCTATGGGCTCCCGATATGGTTTATCGCAATGGAAAGTACTATCTCTACTATCCTGTGCACATCCGTCATCGTCAGGATTTGCAAGACAATGGCAGACCAAAAGTGACTACTTACATCGCAGTGGCAGTGAGTAATTCCCCTGACCAAAAATTCACAGTGCTCAAGGACAAGATCGAAGGCACGCGCGGAATTGATCCATCTATCTTCGTAGATGACGATGATGAAGTTTATCTCTACTGGGGCAGCCACTGGGTAGCCAAGCTCAAAGACAATATGTTCGAATTAGCCACCGAGCCCGTAAAGTTGGAATACGGGGAGAAAAACTTCATGGAAGCACCCTGGATGCACAAGAGGAAAGGAAAGTACTATTTCAACTATCACACGAAGTATGGTAAGCCCGTATCAAAGGAGAATCCAGATAATATAGACAGAGAAAAATCCCGATTGGACTACAGCTGGGGTGATAGCCCGATGGGGCCGTTGAGCTATGGCGGGATACTGAACTATGAATTAGGCTATGGTGTGAATGAGGGACCTAAATACATGGACTATGACTATGTTCCCTGGAGACTCACTCAATCCAATCATGGAGGAGTGGTAACCTATCATGGTAAGGACTATTTGTTTTATCATACCTCAGCACTTTCTTCTTGGAGACAAGATTGCTTCGTTGAAGAAGGCACTTGGACACAGCGCTCTGTCTGCGTCGATGAAATCCGCTACAACGAAGACGGTTCGGTCAGACCTGTCCAGCAGACTGTATCTGGCGTAGTACCTGTGAAAGTCGATCAACCATTTGAAATCAAAGTTGATTTGACCAAAGCCGAGATATCAGGAGCAAAATTGAAAGGACAGGAGCTCTCGATTACTAAAAATGCGACAACTATCAAATTGAAGGATGTGGATTTTGGATCGGGATATTACTACTTCGATCTGACACATCAAGTGAAAGAGGGGGTTAAGGTTTCCATTCGTTTAGACGATGTCCAATCAGGCTATACAGTGGGAACGATCATACTTTCAGAACTTGAGAATACCACCATGCTGAGGGAAGCAGAAGGTAAGCATGATGTATATATCACCATCGAAGGGGCCAAGAAAGAGACGCTAAGCGACCTCAGGTTTTTTGCCGGCGCACCGCAGAAATTATAATCAGCTTGAAAGATGAAAAGACTAAATATATTATTGATCCTTTGTCTGATATCAGTCACTGGATTTGGACAGAAGTGGCAGATGGCCGATGCGCCATTGGTCACTTCATGGGCTGAGGATGTCGATTCCAAAAATCCATTACCAGAGTATCCTCGTCCGATCATGGAGCGAGAGGCCTGGCAAAATCTCAATGGTCTTTGGGAGTTTCAAGAAGCAAATGAAACCGATCGCATCCCATATGATCAAAATCTTTCGGAGACCATTTTGGTTCCTTACCCCTGGGAGTCTGCACTATCAGGTATCAGACGTCAACTGGAATCACAGCGTGCCTGGTACAGAAGAACTTTTAGTGTTCCCGAAAAATGGAAAGGGCAAAGAGTTCTAATGCACTTTGGCGCAGTGGATTGGGAAGCTACGGTCTATATCAATGGACGATTTGTTGGTACTCATCAGGGAGGTTTTGATGCTTTTTACTTCGATATCACGGCCGCTTTGGAGGATGGTGAGCAAGAGGTGATCGTGCAAGTATTCGATCCGGGAACAGACGAAGCTGTTACAGTTGGAAAGCAGAATAATCAGCGATTCGACGATCCACAACGTTATGCATACTCGCCTGCATCAGGGATCTGGCAGACGGTTTGGCTTGAGGCTGTGCCGCAAATTTACATTGAGGATATTCACACGACTCCTGATGTCGAAAGTGAGATGATAGAGGTGACTGTCAATGCTTCCTCTCAGATAGATGATGGAGCCATGGCTAAAATTACCGTTTTGGATGGAGATAAAGAGATCGGTAGTAGTCTGGGCAAATTGAACTTGCCATTTTATGTCTCTGTACCTGATCCTAAGCTATGGTCTCCAGATAGTCCTTTTCTCTATGATGTGAAAATTGAATTGATTAGAGAAGAAAAATCCATTGATGAAGTAAAGAGCTATGTGGGGATGCGCAAGATCAGTATGTCAAAATTCATGAACATGCAGCGCATTATGCTCAATGATGAGTTTGTTTTTCAGATGGGACCATTGGATCAGGGCTATTGGCCTGATGGCATCTATACTGCGCCTACAGATGAAGCTTTGAAATGGGATATCGAAAAGACGAAGGAGTTTGGATACAACATGATCCGTAAGCACATCAAAGTAGAGCCACAGCGCTGGTACTACTGGTGCGATAAGATGGGCATACTGGTTTGGCAAGATATGCCAAGCACATTCAAGAAGCGTAGTGAGCAAGACAAGGAAATCTTCGAATTGGAGCTTCAGCGAATGATCAAGACCCATTGGAATCACCCCTCAATCATCAATTGGGTGGTGTTCAATGAGCACTGGGGTGCTTATGATGTGGTGCGCAATACCGAGAATGTGATGAAGCTGGATCCAACGCGACTCGTAACTGGTAATAGTGGAATTGATGCCGGAAAGCCTGACGTGGATTATGTAGTTGGGCACATCAAGGATAATCATAGCTATCGTCCGCCATCTGTCCCTTTCGGCAATGACCTAAGAGCGGTAGTGAATGGTGAGTATGGTGCTATCGGTTACAAAATCAAAGGTCACATCTGGGATACAGATGGACCCTGGGTACATCACAACTATGAAGGGAAAGAGGCTGCTACTATGGAGTACGAACGATTTATTGATATGATCCTGGAATTTCAGGAGGAAGGCCTGAGTGCCGCGGTTTATACCCAATGGACAGATGTCGAAAACGAAATGAATGGGATTTATACCTATGACCGCAAGGAGATTAAACTTGACAAGGAAAGAGTAACTAAGGCCAATCAATCTACTTATACCAAAGACAGAATGAAAGAAAAATATGTTGGAGATGAGAAATAGATTAAGAACAACTATAGGAATAATGGCTGTGTCACTGATGGCATGCCATCCCAATATTCAATCAAAGGAAAAAAAAGATGTTGAGCAGCTACCCGTTGAGGTGATGCAACACAAAAAAGCTATTCATCCAATTGATGATTGGATGAGAGATCCTTTTATCACTCTGGGTCCAGATAGTCGTTACTATATGACCATGACTCAGCAAAAGAATGAGGAAGGTGATGATTTGATGCCAGTATACGTAAGTGATGACCTTTGGAATTGGGAGAAAATAGGATTTCCCTATTCCATCAGAAAGGCTAGCAATGCAGAGGAGTTTGAGGCAAGACTAGCTGAGAAGAACGAAGAACGTGACGACCCCATGCCTATGAGACTATGGGCACCCGAAATGCACTGGGTAGATGATCACTGGGTCTACATCCATACCTCCAATACAGGTTTAGGCAATTTGATCCAGACAAAAGGTACAGATTTGTTTGAGCTAAAAAGCCAATGGGGGAGCAATTTTCGGCGAAAGCATGACCCTTTTTTATTTCAGGACGATGATGGAAGCAAATATCTGGTCTATAAATGCACAGAGATAGTGAAGTTGAAAGATGACCTATCAGGTACTGATGGAGAGCCTGTACAAATCGGTCCTTCGAACCGAAAAATGGGACATGAGGGTGCATTCATTATCAAATACAAAGGAAAGTATGTGCTATTCGGTACAGCATGGTCGACTGACGAAATGCGTCATGGTACTTATAATCTATACTACTGCACATCTGACAATCTAATGGGTCCCTATGGTGAGAGGAAGTTTGCCGGTCGTTTTCTTGGACATGGTACTTTGTTTCTAGATAAGCAGGACCGCTGGTGGTGTACGGCATTCTACAATGCCAACAAACCACCAATTAGCCCTCAGGAGGCAAAAACTGGAGACCAAAGTGACACTGCCTATACCATCAATAAACAAGGCTTAACTCTGGTGCCTATGGAGATCAAAATGGAAAATGGTGAAGTGATCATCAGACCTAAAGATCCAGATTATGGGTACCCTGGAAAGGAAGAGGTTCAACAGTTTTAGTAAGTATTGTGAAGGAAATGAAAGGAATATATACAACAGTTTTTTTAGTTATGTTTAGTCTGATTGCGAAGGCACAGTCCATAGATGGTTTGGCTGTCTATGACTGGCCCACGCAAGAAGGAGAAGCATATCTGTCCAAGAACTACAAGGTGACTCTATCACAAAATGGAATTGTAATTGATTCTAAAGTGATTTATTCAGAAGGTAGGGATGAAGATATTGGGGATTGGGCTTCTCAGTTTAAGGGAGATCGTACTTTTAATTGGACAATGTTTTCCTATAATTTTTCGAGCCCACTTACAATCACTGTTGAGAAATTATTTGGTGAAGCGGCAAGTGAGGTAGAAGTTTTTCCTTCTCCCTTTGAAGTAGAACCCATACTATCTAATGATGGCTTGAAGGTAGAGTTTGTGTTGGATCAGCCTCGATATGTCTCGGTCAATTTTCTTTCAGATGATAATAAGCATACGAGTGATGGTGTGATCAAGCATATGATGATGGTCTTTGCCGAAATGGAAGAAACCATAGTCCCAGATAAGAACAGTCCTGCGGTTCATGTCTACAGCGCCAGTTCTACATTGGCTCAGTTACAAGATGCCAATGTGATTTATTTTCCTGTTGGATTCCACGATCTACGGGATGTAATGGATGATTTTGGTAATCTTGGACCTGCAATAAACAAAGTAGGAAAGCAAGTGTATTTCGAGGGAGGTGCTTATGTACATGGACGTATCACAGGTGTTAGTGGTGAAAATGTGAAGATCTACGGACGAGGTGTTTTGACTGGTCGTGAATACATTTGGAAAGAAACCTTTGCTCCCAATCAGGCACACATTGGAGTGGGCTACAATAATGGAGGTTACAATACCGTAGAAGGTATCATTGTGTGTGATGGCGCTGGACATGGAGTCAATTTAGGTCATCATGCCACCTATCAAAATTTGAAATATTGGGGCTGGCATCCTAATAATGATGGCGCTCGTCCTTGGGGTACGGACAATAAGATTGATCAATGTTTCTTTCGTAGCTGCGACGATGCTTTGTACAACAAAGGCCTGACTGTGACAGAAACTGTTTTTTGGCCAGGATTCAATGGATCTATTCTTTGTATGGGCTGGGACGGGAAATACCATACGGAAAACTCTACGCTGATAGACAATTACGTGATATACCCTGAATGGAGGAAAATTGGGAATAATCATGGGATCTTGATGTCCCAAATCGATTACGATATGAATGGCACAAATGTCACTATCAAAAACCTGCATGTAGATGGCAATATTACAGCATTGGTTAATTTGAAAAATAACACTCGAAAGACAACTGAAGGTGTTTATGAGTTGGGGACAGATTATACGGGTACAGTAGGGAATGTTTCAGGCTTGCATCTTGAAAATATCACAGTCACAGGTGGACAGCTACAGTTTATTGGAGATGCGTATGAACAAGAAATTAGTCCTAGTTTGAGTCTGATAGAAGGAACCCAATTGAGTAATGGAGATGTCTATTATTTTGAGGAAATTCTTTTCAAAAATGTAGTGATCGATGGGGTGCTCCTTACTGAAGACAATAAAGATGATTATTTTACTATTGATCCTGAGACTACCAGGAATATCTCTTTTGAAGAAGGGGAGGCCGAAAAAGAGGAAGAAATTTTATCTCTTATTAATACTAAGGGATATAAATATATACTCTATCCCAATCCTACCACACAATTGATAAATTACGATGAAGCAGAATCTGATACTAATTATCAAGTATGGACTACCTCAGGTCAATTGATCTTAAAAGGTCAAGGCAAGAAGGTCGATGTGCAACACCTTAAAAGTGGTATTTATCTTTTTCGAACCCAAGGACAAGTTTTTCGCTTTGTAAAAGAGTAATTGTCTATGATTTGAACAATTATTTCATTTATTGGTTTTTTACTTTAGGTTTTAGAGTTATGAGTCAATCGTGATAGTAAAGATTATGGTGGGTATTACTTTTTCCTAGTGTGATGTACAGTTTTTGTTAATTTTCGATGCTGTCAGCCTATTAAAATGAAATAGAATAAAGGAGTGTTTATCTTCTCTCAATAGTCTATCTAAGTAGTTTTATGCATAAATCAGCTGACTTTTGATTGATTGTACTATCGTACATTTCTGAACATGGAAAATAAATTAGAGACTTGATTAGAAAAAGTATTCCCATTACCTAAATCGAAAAAAAAGGTTACTGGGATTCTTTTGTGTCTGCTTTTCATCTGATAGTAAATGTTTGAACAATGCTAAAATTAGCACTCTTTGGTCATACTAAAATGAATAAAAGGAGACTGTTTTAAAAGTTCTCTAAAGTCAAACTAGTAGGTGAATAAGTAAAATGAAACCAAGTCGTAACCTAACTAATTTCTTTTAAAGTTACATTCCCTGACCAGCCGGCATAAGGTCGGTCAGGGAACTTGAAGAGCTTAAATGAATCTTTTTGAAGCGGCCTGGTTCTTATTATTTTAGGCTCACTCTGGGTGTATTGCTGATTCGATAGTTTCTGGCATTCTCAAATTCTTCATTGATGCATCTATCGCCCCAGCGGGAGATCATGTGTTTAAGAGAGAAAATGTTTTGAGGTTCAGCTCCTTTGTCTCCGTAAGTATTTGTCCATTCGGTCAGTATATCACGATGCTCTTGTAGCACTTTTGCATATGCAGGATCTTCAGCCAGGTTATTAATCTCGTGTGGGTCGTTTTCTAGATCGAAAAGCTCCTCTACAGGCTTTGTGGGTTTCCAGTATTTAGCTTGGACTTCATTCAACTCTCCAGCCTCATAGGCTTTTTTAATGTCTACATATTCGGCTCTTCTGTCCCTGTACGCCGGTTGGGTATAGGATCTGTGAGGCATATAGTTTTTGATGTATTTGAACTGATCCGTACGAATGGCTCTTATTCTATCGATGCTAAAATCACAGCGGTCTCTGGCTGCAACGATGTATTCCCGATTGAAGTCTGAGGCAAACATATCCATTCCTTCCATGTACGCGGGGATGTCTAATCCAGCAAGTTTTAAGCTAGTAGTACCAATATCGATTCCATTGACCAGATCTTCTCTGATCTCACCTTTTTTGATCTTCCCACCTTCACCATAGTAGGCCACAATTAAAGGAATGTGAATTCCCCCATCATAAACAAACTGTTTGTGTCTGATGCCCTTATATCCATGATCGGTAAAGAAAAATACATATGTGTTATTCAGGAGTCCTTTGGCTTTTAACTCCTCCATGATGCCACTTACTTCGATATCTGTCATCCTGGCCGCATCGTAATGTCTAGCCCAGTCTTCATGTACAGAGGGAAGGTTGGGGTAATACGGTGGTAGTTCAACCAGATTTCTATCGATGGGTTCGATGCCCATTTTTTTCAGATTGTTGTCATAGGCCTGAACTAGTGAAAGCTTTCCACCATTAAGTTGCACTTGACCAAAGAAGGGTTTGTCGCTGGTTAGGGAATCCAAATAGTTGCCCTTACCAGCAAAGGTGTACCAATAGTCTACTTTGATGGGGTCATTGTATAATTCCTTTCGGTTATAAACAAAGTTGTAATCGTCCTTACCATGATTGAAAGTATAATATCCAGCTTTCTTGAAAATTTCGGGTATGGTTTTTACTCCTTCAGGAAGAAAAATAGCGTCTTCCATGGTTCTTGAGGAATGGTGATTGTGCGTCCCAAAAGTGGTAGGCATGGTGCCAGTGATTATAGCTGATCGGGCAGACGAACATACAGGAGCAGGGGTGAAGGCTTTCTTGAATAGCACACCGTTTTCTGCCAGCCCATCGATTACAGGAGTAGGGTTGATATCTACACCATAGCTACTGAAAAATGGATTCAAATCTTCTACATATATCCATAAAACATTGGGGCGGTCAGGTTGTGTTTCGGTCTGCATGCTCGATACTGAGCTACAGTTGTTCCATAGGAGGCTCGCTGCTGCGAGTAATAGTACACTTATCTTCTTCATTCTTTTCATATTTACTCTCATCAAATCTAAAGGGGCTAATAACATTCGTTTTGCTCTCTAAGACTTCCTTTTGGATGTATCATTCATTCTATTAAAGTCTTGGTGGTTGGGATAATAGAGCAAGTCAAATGGAGATAAAAACAATTTGATTTGATACTGAATGGTCATTTTTGAAGCTATGAGATGGAAGATGATTTTTGGGTTTGCTTTTCTTGTGAGTTCTTGTATTCCGACGAAGGATGGAAATCAGTATTTTCAGACTTGGCAGAATCCGATTTTGGATGGAATTAATCCATATGGAATGAAAGATTTCTTTGTGTGGTCAGAAGAGGATGCATATTATCTAGTCGGCTCTGAATATTCAGATCCATTTGATGAGCAAACGAAAGGACCATACCTATATAGCGCAAAGAATTTTGCCCAATGGGAAAAGGGAAAAGCCTTGATCGATCATGATCATATTGCTGATACAGCCTGGTACAGAGACGAGTGGCGCATGCCAGAAATCATCCGGATTCAGAATAAATATTATCTCACATTCAATAGTAGAAATAATACCCTCAGACCTTACAAGAAGTATGGCTTTGGGCTTGCAATTTCGGATAAGCTGGAGGGACCGTATGAAGTAATCAACAAGTCCGCACCGTTGGCCTGGACTAACCATGGTACAATAGTAGAAGCCAAGGATGGGAGTCATTATCTCTACTATGATATGGACGGTCGATTCTACATCGCTGCAGTAGATGTGGCCGCAGCTCAATTGCTTTCAGAGCCAAAGGAGATTCTTGGGCCAGATTCATTAGGGGATGTCTACAAATATCTAGATGCTCCTCAAATCACCAGAGTTGAGGATGATTATCATATGCTTTTCAGTCAGTTTTATGGAGGTTATGTGATCAGAGTTTTTCATATGATTGCTAATGATGCCATGGGCCCCTGGATTATGGCCAATAATGATCCTATATATACTTTTTTGGAAGCTGAGGCGGATCTGGAAGTAAAGATGGAGTATCCTGAGTCACACGGTTTCGCACCGCCTACCCAAGTTGTGTTTAGTAATCAATTATTCAAAGGTTTGGATGGTCAGTATTATATCGCCTATCACAGCTCAGAAAAATATTCTGAACCTTATCTCTGTATCGAACCAACAAGTATCGTGTCAGATAGCCTTGTAATTTGGAATCCCAAAAGTGAGAATCAAACATCGGTCAAAGAATGAAAAGAATTGTTTTATATATTGCTATGCTCTACTTGGTCGGACAGGCGCGGGCTCAACTCGTGACTTATCCTCCTGCTGAAAACATTACAAGGGAAAACCCCAATATCTATCCTTCTGAACAGTACATAGTGACTTTGGAGCAGGACGATAGGGTCATTCAGGATTTCGTGTATTGCATGAGCAGTATGCATACTACCAATTATAGTGAAACTACCTCCTGGGTTAATTTCTCTTTCGAGGGAAAGGTAAAGGTCACGGTGGAATGTTTGCAGTCAAAAATCGATTTTGCACAAATTCAACCGCTCAATAAGGAAGTAGAGCCAGCAATTTTGAGTGCAGGTAAAATAGAATTCCTGATCACTGAACCTGGACAATATTCTGTCGAATTTGAACAAGGATCTATCATTAAGCATCCACTGTTGATTTTTGCCAATCCGTTGGAAGAAATGGTGCCTGACAAAAGCGATGAACATGTCGTTTATTTCGGTCCGGGTTTTCATAAGATTGGAGATAGATTAGAGCTCAAAAGCGGGCAGCATTTATATTTGGCGGGAGGTGCGTATGTCAAGGGGCAGATCTATGCTGAAGATGTAGAGAATGTAAAAATCAGTGGGAGAGGCATAATATCCGGAGAGGATTATATGCCACGGACGCATGAGCATATGATACGAATGCGAAATGCAAATCAACTGAAGGTAGAAGGGATCACTATGATTCATTCGCCCAGATACATGATTGCCATTAATGGGGACGATCACTACTTCAACAATATTAAAATGATGGGTTGGTGGTTCAGTACAGACGGAATCTCAGCTGGCACAAATACTTTGATTGAGAACTGCTTCTTCAAAGTCAATGATGACGCTATCAAACTGTATAAAAGCAACACAACTGTTAGGAAATGTGTGATTTGGCAAATGGAGAATGGTGCGCCATTTATGATCAGTTGGAATGGTAGGTCAGACTTTGGGGATTGTCATGTGTATGATATTGATGTCATACGAGTGGAGCATCACTGGGACAACGAAAATTTGGCGGTGTTTTGTGCTGTGCATGGAGGGCAGGCAGATATAAGCAATTTCTTGATCGAAGACATTCGCATATACAATTCAAAGTGGCGTATGTTTCATCTAGTCACCAGACCTAATCGATGGGGAAAGTGGAATCCTGACAAAGGTTCCTTGAGTGACTTTCATTTTAAGAATATTACTTATTTCGGATCTCAGCAAATTCCCAGTCTGATCATGGGGCACGATGAGTATCATCCCATTCATGATATCCAATTTGAAAATATTATGATTGATGGTCAGGTTGTTCAATCTTTTAAAAGAGACCAGTTCATAGTTGATGAAGAGTTTACTCAAAACATTAGTATCAAATGAGATTAGCCAGTTTTACCCTTGCATTCCTTTTTGCAGTGCAAATTGTATTAGCTCAAAAGCCTTCTGTATGGATTTATACAGATACTACTGATCCGAGTCTCCCGGGAAATAATCATATGGGTACCATCAATGATCCAGATGATGTTTCGGCCATGGCGGGTTATTTGCTCATGGCTAATATGTTTGATACTAAAGGAATAATAGTTGCCAGTACACATCGCGAAGAGCATGCTCATACTCCTGACCAGGGAGAGTGGGCTAACCGTTATTATGGGGATGCCTATCGAAAGGATGTTAATGGACTTAATGAAAATATCGGTGGTTACCCGACGAATATACAATTTACCGAGTCATCCATCAAAGTCACAGCAGAGAGGTTTGATCTCAAAGGCGATTATCAATCATTGGACAAATACCCAACGGTACGGATGCTACTGGACTCGATGCTTACAACTGATCAAGTGATCCATGTGCTTTGCTGGGGTTCTTTGACTGAGCCTGCAATATTGGTAAAGCATCTTATACAGACGAAACAAGTGCATTTATTTAATCAACTCAAATTTATTGCTCATTGGACCAACTCTAGCCTTCATCAAGGAACTCCCGAGCATCCAGAGCATGTGGCCAATTGCCGTGAAGATGCCACTGCTTGCGCATTCTTGAAGGAAATGGCCCTTAATGGTCATATCGAGTATTACGAATGTGGAGCTATTGGCCAACATGGAATTGTGAGTGGAGGCCCAAAAGGCATGGAATATTTCGAACAGTTCAAAAGTAGTAGCCTTGGTAGAATGTTCGTTGAGGGGAAGTATGTACACAATGGAGTGGATCACTCAGATGCAGCTACTTATTGGGTTTTGTTAGGAGACTGGGGTGTTTCACTCTCAGATATCAAATCGAACGGTGCCAATTTTCCAGACATGGAAAAAGCCAATCAAGAACGGTTTGCATTCTGGTCTCAGCGTATTCATGATGAGTTATTGAGAAGAGTGAAACTTTGTTATTAAAGAGTGTAATTTGTTTGAAGTAGTTCTGTAAAAATCAGTCTTAATTTGATCCGAATTAAGTCAAGATACTACAGGACAAGACATGAATTTAAGCCAGCGTCAATATTGGAGCTGGCTTTTCCTTGTGAGAAGTTCATGAGTATTTCACGTCTCCTTATTTGCTTCTCACTTTTCTTTATATATTGCTAGATTAATCATAATTAATTGAGGATCAGATAGATAAATTTTACTGGGTTAAAATTTTTATTTCAATTAATTAAAATTTTTTATTTATAAACACTTTAAAATCAGCGGTATATGGAGGTAATATGTTTGCAGTCCAGAGCACTGGATTTGCTAATCACAAAAGTTCTGGATGAAGCGAAAGAACGTCTAGACAATCTCAACAAAAGGTGGCTCAATCATGAAGAGACAATGAGCCTTCTAAACATCAAATCAAAATCAACACTGCAGAAGCTTCGAGATGCTGGGAGTATTCGTTTTTCACAGCCAGAGAGGAAGATCATATTGTATGATCGTGAGTCTATCGAGCAGTATTTGGAAGCTAACGCAAGAGAAACATTTTAACCAGAAGAATTATGAAATATCAAGATGGATTTAACAAGGGCTATTTGCTGATGGAACTGCAACCCCAGATAGCAAAAGAACTGATCAAAAATTTAAGAACTGACTCGGAATATGGCAGAGGCCTGTATGGGGGAATTAAGCAATACGAGTTGGATCAGAGAATGCAGAACAAGAAGAATAGAGGAACCCAAATGAAATTTTAAGAGGTCCCTCCATTAATGAAATATGAACCGATGATGGCTGTTGCTATCATCGGTTTTTTTATGTCTTTTTGGATTAAGTGCATCACTTTTTATTTAATATTTTGGCATAGATATAAGCAAATGTGACAGTCCAATTTCTGAGATTCTATTCTATATTTTTATATTCTTATACTTCTATATTCACATATTATTATAATATAAGAGTATAAGAGTATAAGAGTATAAGAGTATAAGACTTATAATAATAGCCTTTACTCAATATATAAATATAGAAGTATAAGAATATAGATATATACTTTTATAGCCTCATTAACCATACCTCATATCAATCACTTCTAAGTGAATTTTTAATACCCAATAAGCCATTTGATTCTTGGAAATGTAATGATTGACCTTGAATCTAATTCTTCAGAACATGAATGAGGAAAAAGAAAAGCGAGTCGGATATTTGGGTACCCAAACATTAAATGACTTGACTTGCTTTCTTTGAAAAATACAATATGTATTAAAATCACTATATAAGTCTCAATTGATTGATTCTATACCATGATTTATATTTAAAAAAAAAGCGAGTCGGATATTTGGGTACCCAAATATCATCTACCTCTCTAAAGATTCGGTTTATGCGCCATACTGTTGCATTCATGAATATAAAAATAGTACTATCAGTAGTTTGAAGGGCAATTGAAAGGCAGGGTATCAGTTAGCCTTAAAAATTGTTTGTCGTCTCCCGGGTGAACAAACAAATTTTTAATTCTAACTAATACTATTATGAAGATCGAGAGATTAGAAATGCCTGGTTTCTTTTATGTGTTGAAACTTGAAAATGGGGTGAGTAAATTTGGAATATCCAGACGGTGGAGTCTTAGGTATCGCTACTACAACAAGGAGCACAAAGGGCAGCGTTTTCAGGTGGAACACCATGATCACTGGGACCATTTTTGGCAAGCAGAGTTGATCGAAAAGATGATGATTAAGCTGCTAGCCCCCTGGGCTGTTCCAGGAAAAAGGGAATATATTATCGAAGCTTTTCCGATCGAAGCTATCATTTCCTGTTATCAAAAAGTTAAGCAATTCATGATAGAAGAAGAGGATTTTCTTTATGCTCAGGATTTCTACAAGGAAGGCAAAGCCAGAATGGATCATTACAAAAATCTATACCGGATGAGAGAAAAGAAGTTCAAAGAGTTGATGATGCAAAGCTGAAATGAACAAAAGGCTGCCTCTTACTTTTGAGACAGCCTCTTTTTTTATGCTCTCCGGTGTCTTAAGATTTACATAGAGCAAAGCCCAATCTTACTGAAGGTTCCCAATAAACAGCTATTCAAAGTCTTTCCTGTTTAATCAAGTATTGAAAAAACGCATTTTTGGAGCTTCGCGAAGCTGCGGAAAGCAGAAAAATCAATTTTTGGGCTTTCTGCAGACTTGAGAATGCAGAAAAACCAATTTTTGGAGCTTCCGCGAGTTACAGAATCAAGAAAAATCAATTTGTGGGCTCTCTGCAAATTGGGGAATGGAGAAAAACACATTTTTCTGGTTTCTGCAAGATGGAAAAAGTAGAAAAATCAATTTTTCCAGGTGAGTTGGACTTGGAGGGCAGTTTGTTATCCACTTCATACACAGTTTGTTCATTAAAAAATTTCATCATCCAATTTTCTCAAGGCGTTTTTACTTACTACATACGCATAAATACTGTTGGGAACAATTAGAAGGTCTTCGAAATCTTCAAACTTTGTTTTACTGGTAATAACTCCTTTTGTCAAATTATTTTTGGACATAAATTGTTTTAGTTTACCAGCTTTAGGATTGTCTGACCATTTAATTTCAACTGCCCAATGTACATCTTGATAGTTGTTGCTGATTTGTATTAAATCTACTTCACCTTCATCCTTTCCTGTTTTCCAATTGGCATACCTTAAGAATTCATGTTCTCTATGTAGATATTGAGCGTAAACAGCTGTTTCAACCAAATGAGGAAATCTTTCGTCACCATCTGTTACTCGACCAAACAATCCCGTAAACAAACTTGGGTTGGTAAGATAAATTTTAAATTGAGTTATGTTCTTAAATCGCTTTGCAGTTAGGTCTACTCTATGCAGTACTTTAATTAAAAATGCGGCCTCTAAATATTTGATGTATTTTTTTATTGTCTTGTTATCAGTTTTAGTTTCTTGGGACACTTTTTTATAATCCAAAATCTCACCCGTACGATATGATAATACATTAAAAAATTGTTGTAATTCCAAGGTGTTTTCGATACCAAATAATCCTGGTAAATCTTTCATGATTACCTTATCAGTTATATCCTTTTGGATTACCCTTTCAGGGTTTTTAACCTTGTCTGAGTTTAGAGCAATTTCTGGAAAACCGCCAAAATTAATATAGTCGATGAAATGATTGTTAAACCTTTCAATATCAGAACACTCGTAAAACCTTCTAGGTCCACCGAAATCGACTTCAGTTTCAGATAACAAATCATCATATCCATTCAAATCAATGTATTCAGCAAATGTTAATGGGGGTAAAAAGTAGTCTGTAAATCTACCCGCACCACTTTCAATGCTTTTCATCCGTAATGCTGCCGCTGCGCTACCACTTGCGATAAACTTTGATTTTCTGTTTCTATCTACGAGTGATTTTAAATGAATTTCCCAATTTTTCAAATACTGAATCTCATCGAAAAATATGTAGGACTCTTCAATAGAAACTTTATTAATTTCAAGTCCATAACTTATTAATTCTTCTAATGGAACATTTGTGTATATTGGTGTGTCCAAGCTGAAATAAAAGATATTTTTTGGATTGACCCCTTGATCAATCAAATCCTGAATAGCTTGATACATTATCACAGTTTTACCAATTCTTCTTGGGCCCATCAAAACCACAGCCCTGTGTGGAAATTTTTGAGATACTAATTCAAAAAATCCGTGATAATATCTTCTTTTACTAAATTCGTCATAAAAGGGAATCCTATCATCTTCCCACCAAGTATTATCATCAACTATTCTACCTGCCAGTATATTCTTATCAAAAGCCATTTTTTTAAATTTTAGGATTGCTTTCCCAAAATTAGTGATTTAAAATTAAAGGATGGTCATCCCAGAATTTAAACAGGACCTAATAGCCATATTCAATGTCTCATTCCTTAATCCAACCATGTAAGTCAGTTGCATTTCCATTGCAAATCAGCCTAGCCAACTAGTTGTCTTTGGAAGGTCATCGAGGTTCAAAACCTCTACGACACTGGCAGACTTAACTCCAATTTCTTTCCCTATTTTTACTCCAATTGAAAAAAAACTAAAGGCATGAGTAAGCAAGACCGACGTGATGTGGCAGTGGAGGGATCGAAAGCATTTACAGGAATTCGACTAGCGGCAGCACCTAGCTATGCTGCGGGATTGCCTGCTGTCAAGGTTGCCCTGGACCATGCCATGAAAGAAATGGGATTGGCTCGGTCGGTCGCGACACTTTCTAAGCTCAATCAGGTAGAAGGAATCGACTGCCCGGGCTGTGCCTGGCCCGATCCAAAGAAGCGATCTTCTCTTGGCGAGTTTTGCGAAAATGGCGTTAAGGCCATCGCCGAAGAGGCGACTACCCAGCGAGTCACCCCCAAGTTTTTCGAAGAACACTCTGTAATCGAGATGTCCCGATGGACTGATTATCAAATTGGCAAGAGTGGCAGACTCACACATCCCATGATCCTGCGTCCGGGTAGCATCCACTACGAACCGATAGAATGGCGGGAGGCATTCGAACTAATTGCCAGGCAACTACATGATCTGGATGATCCTAATGAAGCGGTGTTTTATACCTCAGGCCGATCCAGCAATGAGGCGGCTTTTCTATATGGTTTGTTCATCCGAGCTTATGGCACCAACAACATGCCCGATTGCTCCAATATGTGCCACGAGTCCAGTGGGGCAGCACTCGGAGAGACCCTGGGTATAGGGAAGGGGTCGGTTACGCTGGAGGATTTTGAGGATGCAGAGGTGGTGATGGTCATCGGACAAAACCCCGGCACCAATCACCCTAGAATGCTCTCTGCTTTGCAAAAATGCAAGGAGCGAGGAGGAAAGGTTATTTCAATTAATCCGCTAGAAGAAGCCGGTCTCGTCCGCTTCAAAAACCCGCAAGAATTGTCCGGAGTGCTAAAAGGCACGGCCCTTACCGATGTTCATCTTCAGGTCAAAATCAATCAGGACGTGGCGTTGCTAAAGTTGATTATGAAAGGTCTGGCTACTCTGGAGAATCAGCATGGTGGTGTATTCGATTGGGACTTTATCCGAGCCAAAACACAAGGAGTGGAAGAAGTCCTTTCAGATTTGGATCGCTACAGTGAAGAAGAGCTTTTGGCGCTTTCTGGAGTTTCAAAGCAGAAGCTGGACGAGGTGATAGTGCTTTTGGCTCAGAAGAAAAGAATCATCATCTGCTGGGCCATGGGGTTGACCCAGCACAAAAATGGTGTGGACAATATCAAGGAATGCGTGAACCTGCTGTTACTAAAAGGCAGTATAGGGATCATAGGAGGCGGAACTTGTCCCGTACGAGGACACAGCAATGTGCAGGGCGATCGAACGGTAGGAATCATGCATCACGTCTCCCCCAAACTCAATGCCTCCATCGAAAAGGCTTTTGGTTTTCAACCTCCCAATAAGGAAGGCCTGGACACCGTTCATGCCATCAAAGCCATGCATGAAGGGAAAGCAAAGGTGTTTGTGGCATTGGGTGGCAATTTCTTGTCAGCCGCTTCGGATACCCACTATACTGCAGAGGCCCTTCAGCGCTGTGAGATGACGGTTTCTATCAGCACCAAACTGAATAGAACTCATTTGGTTACGGGCAAAACGGCTCTGATCTTGCCTACATTGGGCAGAACCGAAAAGGATCATAAGAATGGTGAGAACAGATACGTGACCGTCGAAAACAGTATGGGTCGCGTACATCAGTCTCATGGTCGGTTGGATCCCGCTTCGGATCAGTTGATGAGCGAGCCAGAGATCATAGCGCAATTGGCCAGTGCTTATTTCAAGAAGGATTCTCCGGTCGACTGGCAGCAGTTTGGGACCGATTATGGTTTGATTCGAGAGAAGATAGCTGAGGTGTTTTCTGGATTTGAAGATTACAGCCAAAGGTCTGGTCAATCAGGGTTTGACCTGCCCAATCATGCGAGGCAAGGAGATTTTAGCAAGATGCCTGAGGGGCGAGCTCGTTTTAGTGTGTGTGGACTGCCTCGTCATGAGTTAGACGAGGAGGAGTTTCTGCTCATGACTATTCGGTCCCATGATCAGTTCAATACGACGATCTATGGCCTGGATGATCGCTATCGTGGTATATACAACGAACGAAGGGTCGTTTTGATCCACGAGTCGGATGCCAAAAAGCTGGGATTACAGAAGTTGGACAAAGTAGATCTCGTCAGCTGCTATGATGGGGTGGAGCGGAGAGCCGAAGATTTTTTGATCGTTCCTTACAATATCCCTCAAGGCAATTTGGCGGCTTACTTTCCAGAAACCAACGTGTTGATCCCGCACGACCAATACGCAGACAAGAGCCATACGCCGATTAGTAAATCTGTAAAGGTGAGGATTGAAAAAAAGTAAATACCCTTCCAACTATTCTAATTGATAAGGGGTCTTATGTTTTGTATTTTTAGATCTAAATCCACTTGATATGAAAACCAAAATCTTACTGGGACTACTGTTGATCGGTCTACTCGCCTGCGACAAAGATGAATCTATTGACTGCTGCGTCAATATTGATACTTATATAGATCTGCGTTTGCAAGATGCGGATGGCCACAACCTGTTAGAGGGAGATCAGGCTTGGACTACAGGAGATATTCAGGTTTACCATCACCTGGAAGATGGCTGGGAAATCAGCACTAACAATTTGATGATCATTGAACGAGAAAGCGAGAACTGTCTTCGTTTTTTTGCCAGTGAAGAAATTGTGGCTGATAATATTTCTGAGACCAAACTGATTTTGCCTGAAGTTGAGGAAGGAATATTCAAAACAGAATTGAGCAATACGGGATCAAGTCTTATTATGAATTCACTTTGGTACAATGATGTTCTGCTTTGGGAAATCACTGATTCAAGCGATCGCTTTTTTACCCTGACGGTTCAGTAAATCAAACCGAAACCACTTATCCAGCGATAATACATAAGAACAACTGACTAGAAATAGTAGTCTAGCTACGAGTATCTAGAGTTCCACCTCAAACTTGTCTCCCAGCTCCTTCAGGTCATCCAATACGGCTTGTAGGACCGGGATGCCATTTTTGCTTCTCTCGGCTTCCATGCCTCTTTCGAAATCCCCTGGAATCTGCACAGGATTGTCTGCATCGACTGCTTCAGTCTCCCGGAAGCGAGCGACCCATTGGTCCATATGTTGCAGGAATTCTTCCTTGGGACGAAAAGCATCCACTCGCATTGCACCAAAGAAATGTCCCAGGCCTTCCCCGACAGGGTTGGCTACCGGATCGATAAAGCTCACAAATGGAGGAACCCAGGGGCCGTAATTGGCGCCCGAAAGTACTGCGGAGAAAATATCCACAATAGATCCTAGAATGTAGCCCTTGTGAGAGGCATGCTCACGATCTCCACCAAGCGGGAGTAGTGCACCGCCTTCTTTCACACCATTGGCATTGGTAGTAGGGTGGCCTTCCTGATCTTGTACCCATCCGAGTGGCGCATCGAGTTTCTTTCTTTGCAATACCTCCAGCTTACCATTGGCAGCTGTAGTAGTCGCCATGTCTGCTATGAAAGGAGTTTCGTTCAAGGTAGGGATGGCCACAGAGATAGGATTGGTGCCCAGCATCCGTTCTTTGCCAAATGTAGGGGCCACCAGCGGACTGGCGTTGGTCATAGAGATGCCGATCATGTCCTCTTCCAGAGCCATCATGGAGTGGAATCCCGCGATTCCGTAGTGATTCGAATTCTTGACGCTGACCCATCCGGTGCCTACTTGTTTGGCTTTGTCGATGGCGACTTGCATGGCTTTGGGTCCTGCGATCAGTCCAAGTGCAGCATCTGCATCTATGGTTGCAGTGGAGGGTGTTTCATGTACGATTTTGATGTCTGGTTGGGCGTTGATGCGCTCTACTTCCCATAGACGTACGTATCCTTTCAGTCGGGCGATCCCGTGAGAGTCGACTCCCCTCAGGTCTGCGCTGATGAGTACATCTGCGGCACCGGTAGCCAATTCTTCGTTGTGGCCGATGGCCATGAATATTTTCTTTGCAAAGCTGTGGAGCTGCTCGTAAGTGTAATTCATTTTAATTGGATTTGGGGAGACCATGAAACAAGACGCCTTCTTTGAGGGCGAAGGGTGAGACTTTGATCTGGCTGAAACCGCAGTTGTCCATGACGTTTTTGGTCACTACGGCAGCACCTACGATCATGTCTACTCGCATGCGAACCATGCCGGGTATCACCAGACGTTCTTCCTTGTTTTTTGAAATCAGGTCATCGTATATTTCTTGAAAACTGTCTTGGGTTAGGATAGGAGATTCGTTGATGCTGGCATTGACCTTGGCACTGTACATGTCCCAGAAGGTGTCAAAAGAACCAGACGAACCGATCAGATATTGCGCACCATATTGTTCGCACTTTTCGAATACTTCAGTCAGTGTTTCGTTCAGGAATTGGTTGAGATCATTTATTTCATTGGTAGCGATGGGATCAGATTTGTGAAATTGATCGATCAAGCGCTGACCGCCGATCTCATAGCTTCTGAGCCAAATGATATGGTCACCATCTGCCAATATGAATTCGATGCTGCCTCCACCAATATCCATGATCAAAGCGGGATCTTCTATGGTCAAAAATTCTTTGACTCCCTGATAGATCAGGAAAGCCTCGTCGTGACCAGAAAGGATGTTGATTTCAATGCCCGTAGTCTCTCTGATCGCATCTACAAACTCTTGTTTGTTCTCCGCGTTGCGAACGGCACTGGTGGCAGTAGCTGTTACTTTTTCTACCTCGTATTCTTTGATTTTGGCACGAAAACGTGTGAGAGTTTCTATAGCACGTTCGACTGCATCGTCGGAGATAAAGCCCTTGCTGATGCCGTTCTTTCCTATGCGAACTGCTACTTTTTCTTTGTGTAATACTTCGTTATCGGCAGCACGGTCTACGATCAGGAGGTGAAATGTATTGGTGCCAATGTCGATGATGCCTTCTCTCATATTCGTCAAAATTCCGGCTAATTTATGAAATTAATTGATCTTCTGTGAGGCTAGGCGAGGACTGTTTGCATTGCGGCCAGATTGTAGGTGTAATGGACTATATTTGATCAAACACAAAGCCCGTAAATGATATGACTTTAAAGACTGAAAAAGAGAAGATTGAGCATCTGGCCCAACTGAATAAGGAAGCTGAGCTGGGGGGAGGAGAAAAAAGAATCGCTGCCCAGCATGACAAAGGCAAGTTGAGTGCCAGAGAGCGAATCGAGCTTCTACTGGACAAAGGAACCTTTCAGGAAATTGGAAAGCTGGTGGTTCATCGCGCTACGGATTTTGGGTTGGATAAGAAGAAGTTTCTGGGCGATGGGGTCGTCACGGGCTATGGCAATGTGGATGGCCGACTGATCTATGTATATAGCCAGGACTTTACGGTATTTGGAGGATCCCTGTCAGAGACACATGCCGAAAAGATCGTGAAGATCATGGATCTGGCCATGCAAAATGGTGCGCCGCTCATTGGGCTCAATGACAGTGGTGGAGCCCGGATTCAGGAAGGGGTTGTTTCGCTAGGTGGCTATGCGGATATCTTCTATCGCAATACACTGGCCTCTGGTGTGGTGCCGCAGATATCGGCTATCATGGGACCTTGTGCAGGTGGGGCGGTTTATTCTCCAGCCATTACGGATTTTATCTTTATGGTGGAGAATACTTCCTACATGTTTGTGACCGGACCCAATGTGGTGAAGACTGTAACCAACGAGGAGGTGACCTCAGAGGAGCTCGGTGGTGCCTCTACACACAGCAGCAAGAGTGGCGTGACTCATTTCGCCTCAGTCAATGAAGTGGAGTGTATCCGAGACATAAAGCGACTGCTGAGTTTCATTCCACAAAACTGCGAAGAGAAACCCATGGATCTGCTTTTCGATCCCAAGGACGAAACCAGAGACAAACTGGATAGCATCATACCAGAGAACCCCAATCAGCCCTATGACATCAAGGAGGTAATCAAAGAGGTAGTAGATGCGCAGGACTTTTTCGAAGTACATCAAAACTATGCGGACAATATCGTCGTAGGATTTGCTCGGATAGGAGGTAAAAGTATCGGCATAGTGGCCAACCAGCCGCAGAGTCTGGCAGGCGTACTGGATATAGATGCCAGTAAGAAGGCTGCTCGTTTTGTACGCTTTTGTGATTGCTTCAATATTCCACTGGTAGTGTTTGAGGACGTGCCGGGCTTCTTGCCAGGCACTGATCAGGAGTGGAACGGTATCATTTCGAATGGGGCTAAACTGCTCTTTGCCTTCAGTGAGGCTACCGTGCCGAGAATCACCGTGATTACCCGCAAGGCCTATGGAGGGGCTTATGATGTAATGAATTCCAAGCACATAGGGGCGGATCTTAACTTTGCCTGGCCGACTGCAGAGATCGCCGTGATGGGGGCTAAGGGCGCTGCTGAGATCATTTTTAAATCCGAAATCAAAGCGGCTAATGATCCGAAAAAGAAGTTGGATGAGAAGGTAGAGGAGTACACCGAAAAATTTGCCAACCCCTATGCCGCAGCGAGCCGTGGCTTTGTCGACGAGGTGATAATGCCCCACAATACTCGCTTGAAATTGATCAGTGGCCTGCGTATGTTAGAAAATAAAGTGGCTAATTTGCCACGTAAAAAACACAGTAATATTCCATTATAATTATGAATGAAAAGAGCAAAAAGTTTCTTTACGAATATTTAGACAATGCATCACCGACTGGATTTGAGTCTTCGGGACAAAAGATTTGGTTAGAATATATCAAAGCCTTTACGGATGAATACATCACGGACACCTATGGGTCAGTAGCTGCGATCATCAACCCTGAAGCGGAGTACAAAGTAGTGATAGAAGCACATGCAGATGAGATTTCATGGTTTGTGAACTACATATCTGATGAAGGTTATATCTATGTGGTTCGCAATGGAGGTTCGGATCATCAGATCGCTCCATCGAAGCGCGTAAATATCGCCACCGACAAGGGAATCGTGAAAGGAGTCTTCGGTTGGCCGGCTATTCATGTGCGTGATGCCAAATCAGAAAAGGCACCTGGTCTTGACAACATCTTCATCGATGTGGGATGCGAATCCAAAAAAGAGGTTGAGGAACTGGGTATTCAGGTAGGCAATGTGATCACCTTCGACGATGAACTGATGGAGCTCAATGGGAAATATCTATGCGGGCGTGCACTTGACAATCGTATCGGTGGATTTATGATCGCTGAGGTGGCTCGCAAGCTGGCTGAGAATAATGTCAAGTTGCCATTTGGACTATATATCGTAAATGCCGTGCAGGAGGAAATCGGATTGCGTGGCGCTGAAATGATGGCAGCTCGTATCAAGCCCAATGTGGCGATCATCACGGATGTATGTCACGATACGCACTCGCCTATGTATGACAAAAAGAAGGATGGAGACCAAAAGGCTGGAAAAGGGCCTGTGTTGTCATTCGGTCCAGCTGTGCAAAACAACCTGCTGAAAATGATCATGGAGACGGCTGACAATAAAAAGATTCCATATCAAAGAGCCGCTGCTTCTCGATCTACAGGGACTGATACCGATGCCTTTGCCTACAGTGGGGAGGGGATTGCTTCTTCCCTGATCTCTCTGCCGATCAAGTACATGCATACCACGGTAGAAACGGCACATTTAGAGGATGTTCAAAATGTGATTGACCTGATGTACGAGTTTTTGGTACAGCTGAAGGAAGGTCATGATTTCCGCTACATCAAGTAAATATTAATAGTATATAAAAAGAAAAGCCCGGATGTTAAATCTGGGCTTTTCTGAATAAGTAGAATCCTCATACTGTTGGGTGTGACAGTTGTTGAGCTGTCAATTACAGTGTCGGCAATCTAGAATATTTTGTACAAACGGAGGTCTTTTGAAGAAGATAATTTGGTGTTTGTAGCTCATTTTTACAGATGATTCAAAGATTCTTAATTATGGGTTTTAATTGTTTAAGGATAGGGAGGTTTTGATTGATGATTTTTAATGGATCATATACTTTATTGAAAATATGGATCATATTCATTAATTGATTTTATTTGTTGCTGAAATAAGCAATGAAAAACCATGCCTAAAATTCATATAAAGTCTGTGCAATGTACAGTTCCTGACGAGATCGACAAAGATGAGATGTTTCTCAAGTATGACGGTAAGAAAATTTGGCCAGTGGGAGATTGGTATTTCCGAATAGATACAGGAGACAAAGTCGTTGTAAATATTGATCTGGAAGTTCAGGATGGCTGGAATGAGCTGGAGCTTTGGGATTTTGATTACCTCACCTTCAATGACCATCTTGGGACCTTCAAGTTTTTTGTAGATAACAACAAGGGAGAGTACTCCACGAGTATGGAACTCTGCGAAGAGGGAAGCACAGCCAGCTATATCATGCAGTGGGAGTTGACCTGATCTTTAGATTAGCGCCCTTTTACCCTAAGAAATAAAAAAAAAGCCGATTCTACATAGAATCGGCTTTAGTTTTTTGTTCGAAGTGGTTCTTACAAGTGAACTGCTTCACCGTAAGCATCCTCTACTGCGTCTTTGATAGCCTCAGACATAGTTGGGTGAGGGTGAACTGCCTTCATGATTTCGTGTCCGGTAGTTTCTAGTTTTCTAGCTACTACAGCTTCAGCGATCATGTCAGTCACGCCAGCACCGATCAGGTGACAACCTAACCACTCGCCATATTTCGCGTCAAAGATTACTTTTACAAAACCTTCAGCATTTCCACCAGCCTGTGCTTTACCAGAAGCAGAGAATGGGAATTTACCTACTTTGATTTCGTATCCTGCTTCTTTGGCTTGCTTTTCAGTCATACCTACAGAAGCGATTTCTGGAGTACAGTAAGTACACCCAGGGATGTTTTCGTAATCCAAAGGCTCTGGAGACTCACCACAGATTTTTTCTACACAGATGATCGCCTCAGCAGATGATACGTGAGCCAATGCTGGACCGTGTACAATATCGCCGATCGCATAGATGCCTGGGATGTTGGTTTTGTAGTAGTCGTCTACGATTACTTTTCCTTTGTCGGTCATTACACCCACTTCTTCCAGTCCGATACCTTCGATGTTGGTAGATACACCTACTGCAGATAGTACTACATCACATTCGATTTGCTCTTCACCTTTTTTGGTCTTTACTGTTACTTTACAGCCTTTTCCTGCCGTGTCGACGTTAGTTACTTCGGCGCTGGTCATGATTTCCATGCCTTGCTTTTTGAACGAACGAGCCAGTTGCTTAGACACATCCTCGTCCTCTACCGGTACGATGTTCGGTAGGTACTCTACGATCGTCACATCTGTACCGATTGAGTTGTAGAAGTAAGCGAACTCTACTCCAATCGCGCCAGAACCTACGATTACCATTTTCTTAGGCTGCTTTGACATGCTCATCGCCTCTCTATAGCCGATGATTTTTTTGCCGTCGATTGGTAAGTTAGGAAGCTCTCTAGATCTACCACCAGTCGCGATGATGATGCTGTCGGCAGTGTAGCTTTCCGTTTTGTTGTCTGCGTCGGTTACAGTTACAGTTTTGTTAGGGGCGATTTTTCCGAAACCTAACAGTTGGTCGATTTTGTTTTTCTTCAGTAGGAACTGGATCCCTTTGGACATGGTGTCGGCCACTCCACGGCTTCTTTTGATCATACCGCCGAAATCCACTTTAGAATCTCCTACAGTGATGCCATAGTTCTCTGCGTGAGAAATGTATTCGAATACACTCGCACTTTTAAGCAGCGCTTTGGTAGGGATACATCCCCAGTTGAGACAGATACCGCCGATCTCTGCTTTCTCTACTACTGCTACTTTTTTTCCTAACTGAGAGGCTCTGATAGCTGCAACGTATCCGCCAGGACCGCTACCTATCACTATTACGTCATATTTGTTTGCCATAATTCTTTTTACTGAATAAGATGATGAGGCCTTGATAATACCGAGGCGCTTAAAAGTCGCACAAATTTAATCGCTTTGCCGGGAGAAAAAAACTTATTCCCATTCCATGCAAAGCTTTTTGTTTTACTCCGTGTACCTTCACGATACGATTTTACCCGGTTATTGTTCTTCGAGTGAGTGAATTTTATTGTCAGAGGCAATCTTCATTCTTGTTCGGATAGGGAGCTGAAGTTCAAATCGATAGCACTTTGTTATTTAAAATCCCATCGGTCGGCCAGGACAAAATAGCCCATGGATAAGCGAGACTGATCTAATGCCTAATCAAATAATATATGGGGCATACCACTAGAAAAATGATAACTACCAGGTAGATGTGAGTTTCCCTGCGGTAGCTGTCATGTCCAGGCCCGTAGATGTGATTTTTTCACGGTAGATGCGGCTTTTAGGTCGGTAGATGTGATTCCACAGGGGTAGTTGTCAGTTCAAGACTGGTAGATGTCGTACCTACCCTGGTAGCTGTTAGTCTACCTATGGTATATGCCTTAGCGGTAGAATGAAATGGAATAACTACTGGATAGGATGAGTCTTTATCTATGGTGGGAATGATTTCAAGCCCTTCAAATGTGATAGCAAGGACGGGGTTTGCAATTATTAGGCATTGAAATGCGTGTTTAATGTCCGTAGGTGTGAATGGATGGAGTGCTTTTGCCTTTCGGTCAGCTAGGAATGGCGCTTGCACCTTTTGATAGAGAAGGGCTGAGGGGAATTTTTGTGCAAAATCGTCGGGTATATGTCTAAAGAATGTATTTTTGGACAAAATTTTTTGACGAGGAATCAAACAATCATACATCAAATGAAATTATTGGAAGGAAAAACTGCATTGGTTACAGGTGCTTCTAAAGGTATCGGTAGAGCTATCGCGTTGAAATATGCAGAACAAGGTGCTAACGTGGCTTTTACTTATTTGTCAAGTGTAGAAAAAGGAGAGGCTTTGGTAGCTGAACTGGAAGCTTTTGGCGTGAAGGCGAAAGGTTACCGATCTGATGCGTCTAAATTCGATGCAGCAGAGCAGTTGATCGCTGGTGTAGTGGAGGACTTTGGTCAGCTGGACATCTTGGTCAACAATGCCGGGATCACCAAAGACAACCTTCTGATGAGAATAACTGAAGAGGCTTGGGATGACGTGATCAACGTGAATCTGAAGTCTTGTTTCAATACAGTAAAGGCGGCTACTCGTACTTTCATGAAGCAGAAAGCGGGATCGATCATCAACGTGTCTTCTGTAGTGGGGGTGAAAGGAAATGCGGGACAGTCCAACTATGCAGCCTCTAAAGCGGGTATCATTGGTTTTACCAAATCGGTGGCTTTGGAGTTAGGTTCTAGAAACATCCGATGCAATGCCATCGCTCCGGGTTTTATCGAGACTGAGATGACTGATGTGCTAGACGAAAAAGTAGTACAAAGCTGGAGAGACGCTATCCCAATGAAGCGTGGAGGAAAGCCAGAAGAGGTGGCTGACGTATGTGTGTTCTTAGGATCAGACATGTCGACCTATGTGTCTGGACAAGTATTGAATATCTGTGGTGCGATGTTGACATAAGTCGTCGCACTTATCAAAATATATCAAGGACTGTCTCAAAATCTACTTTCTTCATTTTATGGGGGCAAGGAGTTTTTTGAGACAGTTTTTTTATGTCTATCTTTCGTTCTTTCTAAAATAGATCCTTAATAAGAAACGCATTGCCGATTATCCAATTCGAATATTCGCTCTGGCTATTGCCACTCTATTTTCTACTGGCTTTGGGCTTGACTTTTTTGCTGTATTCCAAACAAGGGCCATGGAGCAAAACCACTCAGCGTGTATTATTTGCTGTCAGATTGCTATTGCTGACCTGGCTGGCTGTCCTGTTGCTCAATCCGCTGGTCAACCAATATCTCGAGCAGGTAGAAAAACCGACTGTTGTATTGGCTATCGACAATTCCAGCTCTATGACCAATGGGGTAGATAGTCTGCAGCTCGTTCAGTTGCAATCGGATCTGGGATCCTTACAATCCCAGCTCGAAGAGAAAAATTATCAGGTGGATTGGGTGGGATTGGATAATCAATCCTTAGACAAAAACAGCCTGCAATTCACAGAAGAAAATACGGATCTGGGAGCCATGCTGCAAGAGATTCAGGCCCGATATGAAAACACCAATCTGGCTTCTGTATTTCTGGTTTCGGATGGT
This sequence comes from Reichenbachiella ulvae, assembly GCF_025833875.1. Classification (NCBI taxonomy): domain Bacteria; kingdom Pseudomonadati; phylum Bacteroidota; class Cytophagia; order Cytophagales; family Reichenbachiellaceae; genus Reichenbachiella; species Reichenbachiella ulvae. The sequence goes on from NZ_JAOYOD010000001.1 coordinate 5,312,722, forward strand.
AAATTCAATCGCGGCAGTTCGCCCATCTATCAGACGCAGCAATTTGACCTCCATACCATCGGAGTAGGGGATACCATACAAAAGCTGGATCTGGAGCTAAGGACCCTTCGCTATAATAAGGTGGCTTATCAGGGCAATCGCTTTCCAATCATCGCAGAAGTGTATAATTATGGTTTTGCTGGTGAGGAGACTCAAATTAGGGTGAAGAAAAACTCGAAAGTGCTTAAGACTGAAACGATCCGTCTCCAATCCAAAGAATCGCTTAGTAGAGTCGAGCTGGAGGTCGAAGCAAGTGCAAAAGGATTGCAACGCTATACAATCGAATTGGTAGCGCTATCAGGAGAGGCGGTGATCGAAAACAACCGTCGAAACATATACATCGATGTGATCGATGGCAAGCAGAAAATTGCATTGATTGCGCCTGCCCCTCATCCGGATTTGAAAGCACTCAGGACTGTGATTGAACAGAACAAAAATTTTGAAGTACACACTTTCCTCCCGGGGCAAAAGCCTTTGCCAAAGGAGAAGTTTGATCTGGCGATAGTTCATCAGGCATTTGATAGATACAACCGCACACAAAAGGAGCTAGACGAGTTGTTGGCCCAATCTGTCCCTATGTTTTACATTCTCGGTCCCAGATCCAACTTGAATGCACTCAATAAGTATGTCCCAGGACTAACTATTGATCAGAAACGAAACCAGAGAGATCAGGTAGTAGGGCAATTGAACCAGGGCTTTGGGCTTTTCACTTTGAGTGATGAGACCAACGAGCGATGGGCAGAGTTTGTGCCCGTCTCGGTACCCTATGGAGATATTCAAGCCCCTGCCAAGGCTCAGGTGCTCTTGAATCAGAAGGTGGGGTCAGTGACGATCGACAAGCCTTTGATGTTTGTTCAGGAGCTGGACCGCAGCAAGATGGCGGTTTTGCTGGCAGATGGGATTTGGCAATGGAGATTGCAAGAATATGCCCTATATGAAGATACCGAGACCTTTGACGATTTGTTTCTTAAGTTGATCCAGTACCTCAGTACCAAAGTAGACAAAAGGAAATTTCGTTGCTACCCAGTCGAAAATGAGTTTGTCACCAATCAGAGTGTTTCATTTCAGGCAGAATTGTACAACGAGATTTATGAGCGAGTCTATGGCTCAGAGGTGGTGATTACTATACAGTCAGACGAGATGCCTGAGAAAGAATTTAGTTTCACCCCATCTTCTCAATATTCTGAGCTGGAGATTACCTCGCTGGCTGCTGGTAGCTATCAGTACAGGGCCGAGACGCAGCTCAATGGAAAGCGCCATACAGCTTCCGGCACTTTTGTGGTGAAGGACGAACAGCTGGAACAGTTGGACCAGGTAGCAGATTTTACCTTACTTCGACAGCTGGCGAGTGAGAATCAAGGGCATTTTTATGCTTTCGACAGTTTGGCTCCTCTTTGGTCGGATTTGGGGCAGCTGGACTACAAGAGTAGAATCCACTATCAAGACCAGACCTTTCCTGTTATCAATTTGTTGTGGGCCTTGATTTTGGTGCTTTCTCTGGCCTCACTTGAGTGGGGAGGAAGAAAGTATAGCGGGGGGTACTAGTTTTTTTCTGTTCTAGGGAATTATCTTTTTGCCTTTGATGTTTCATCCACCGAATCAAAAAACAAACTATGGAACCTTTTGAGTACGTCGTTGCAATGACTTCTTTGATACTGGGTCTGGCAATGGCTCAGATTCTGAATGGAATAGCAGATATGGTCTCTAACTATAGCCGTATCAAATTTAGCTTTTCTCATACTGTGATGATAGTCATATTGTTTATGGTTACACTACAGGATTGGTGGTACAGCTACCAATATTCCAAACATATCGAAGTGTGGACTTTTCCTACTTTAATGGCGATTTTGTCTTTCCCAATTATTCTGTTTCTTGAAGTGAGGCTATTGTTCCCGACGGGAACAAGAAGTCAGGAATTGGATATGGATGTTTATTTCTATCAGAACTATCGATGGATTTATACGCTTTTTGTTATTACCATTCTGATCAGCATAGCGCAGAACATGTACTTTTCTGGATACACCTTAATTGAGGAGATTCCCTTATTTATCTATGCTGGCGTTTACCTGATATTTATTTTCGCTGATTTTAAAAACAAACTGTATCATGATGTGTTCATGGTAGCACAGCTGTTTGTTTGGCTCAGTTTTATGATATTGGATCCGACTACACTTTAGGTCAGTCGATAAGCGAATTAAGCTTTCAATTCCAGCCCATATTTTTCATTGAATCCAGCAATCCCCTGCAGTCCGCCGGTGTGTACTGCTATGATAGTTTTGCCTGATTCGAACTTGTCTTTTTTGATTCGGTCATACAGACCATACATCATTTTGCCTGTGTAGATCGGGTCTAAGGCGATCTGGTGTTTGTTGTAAAATTCCTGTATGAACTCGATCAATTTGGGATCATGCTTGGCATAGCCGCCAAAGTCATAGTCATGAATGATCTCCTTTCGGGAATGGAACTCTGGAGACAGCAATTGTCCGACTTCTTTTTCTAAATAACCTTCCCCGCTCAAGGAAGCAAAACCCAGTGCCTTCTGGTGTGGGTGAAGGCCCGAGGCTAGACCTGCTAAAGTACCGCCAGTACCCACCGGACAGGTGATGTAGTCAAAGTCGATTTCTATTTCGTTCAGAATCTCTTTTACCCCCTGGATCGCCAGGTGATTGCTGCCGCCTTCTGGAATGATGAACGCGCTGTATTCTTGCTGATGCATGCTGAGCCAGTGAGGACTGGTTCTGAACATGTAGTCTGGTCTACTGACGAATAGCAATTGCATGCCGTTTTCGTGAGCCTTCCTTAGGGTTGGGTTGGAGTTTTCGTTGAGCTCCTCACCACGGATCACCCCGATCGCATGAAAGCCAAAACGTTTGGCTGCAGCAGCAGTAGCAGCTATGTGGTTAGAATAGGCTCCCCCAAAAGTCAAAACGATTTCCTTGCCCTGCTCTTTTGCCTTGATCAGGTTGTATTTGAGCTTTCTCCATTTGTTCCCGGATATTTCGGGATCAATCAAATCTTCACGCTTTATATACAGCTTGAGATTCTTCTCTTGGAGCAATTCATCCTCGATAGCAACGAGTGGAGTGGGATCGGATTTTTCAAACATAATCAAATCTAGGAAGGAGCAGATTAAATATCCAAGAATGCCTGGATTTTCAATGCTTCATGAAAGCAATTTGGGTTATAATACTTACTTTAATTCTTCTAATACTTCTTGCGTAATGTCCATTACATCAGATACATCGAAGACCGGCATTTTCTTGTCTTTGAAGTAATTGGCATAAAGCTGCTTGACATAGGCATCTGTAAAGTCGTCCTCCCACATGAAATCCTTGGCCAATTGTGGGAAGTTGTTGAGTATCGCACTGTCCGAGACGTCCAACATGGTACGAAGCACACGTAAGAATTTCACCTCGTCTTCTTTTACCTCCAAATCAGCATAAATGATATCGACAGCTACTTGTATCATTTGCAATTGCTCTTCGTCGCTGAGGTGTGCGCGGTGAACCTTTCGGAAAAAATCTTTGAGATACTCTGTTCCTATTCGATTGATTTTTCCCAGCATTTCTTCTAACTCCTTATCGACTTCAACCTGACCAAAAAGGTATTTTTCCTGGGCCATTTTCATAATTGAAACGATTTCTTTCTTGTCGATATGGCCATCGCAAGTCATAAAAGAAAAGGCCGTACGAAGCAGTAAGTGGGGGAAATTGTTATCGGGCATTGCTGTTTATTTTAATTATGGTGATTAAATCTAAGGTTTTTTTGTTGAAAAAATTAAACAACGGAGTGAATTGATTGCCGGCGATTGCCAAGGATAATCCTCTGATATTTTCTAATATTGAACTTCATTTCGAGAAAAGCACTTTGGACAAGAAGATATTTCAATTTCTACAATTAGGTCTGGCCATATTGATCATGAGTTCTTCGGGGACTTTGGGACGCTATATCGGTATCCCTCCGGAGCAAACAATCTGGGTCAGATGTGTCATCGGAGCGCTTACCCTGCTTCTCGTTTTGAAAGTACGAAATACGCCAGTTTCTATTGGCTGGGGGAGAACCTTTCGTCGTGTGGTGATTGGCGCTTTGTTTTTAGGCGGTCATTGGGTGACTTATTTTTATGCTTTGCAATATACCTCGGTAGCGATCGGGATGCTGTCACTTTTTACTTATCCTGTGATCACGGCTTTGCTGGAACCTCTGATGCTGGGGTATAAGCACCAATGGACGGATGTGTTGATTGCCTTATTTGCTTTTAGTGGAGTGTTTTTCCTCGTGCCAGAATATAGCCTCGGTAATCAGGTGACGATTGGGATTGCTTGTGGAGTGGTATCCGCCTTGTGCTACTCCCTACGCAACATTCTGATGAAGAAAAATGTAGGAGAGCATTCTGGCGTGACTTTGATGTTTTATCAGTTGTCCGTGCTAAGCCTGGTTTTGTTTCCCGTCATGTACATGGGGGATTTTGGTTCAAACTGGGATGGAGTCTTGGATAGCTGGAAATCTCTCTTGTTGCTTGGGGTTTTGACTACCGCTACAGGTCATACCTTGTTTGTCTTAAGTTTCAGGTATTTTTCTATTACTGCTATTAGTATCATTAGCAGTTTGACTCCATTGTTCGGTATTGTTTTAGGCATCATATTCCTTTCAGAAATCCCTCAGGGTAGAGTGCTGATAGGAGGGGCTATCATTCTCGCAACCGTGATCATAGAGAGCATTCGCTCTGCTAAAAAATAGGTGGCAGAATCGTATAGTTATTGGTTGCTTAGATGCGTTTTGCCATGCCCAAATTCTGATAGACTGCTGGGTACACCTGTATGCATCTCCTCGTTTTTGATTCAAGAGACTTACCGCAAGCGATATACCTCATTTGGGGTAGGGTGAAATTGTATTATTTTAATAATACTTTGCTCTATATTGATAGAAGTCAAATAGTTAGCAGGATATATCCTTTTCAGTATATAAATTGATATTTTTGAACGTTCTGTTTTTTGTTAAAATGGATGAACTATTTGTTCGCTTTGACAAAATATTATTTTAGGTACTAACTAATTAACTATATGGCATACGCTTACCAACGAAGAATTTTGATGCTGTTTTTTGGTTCTTTGTTTTTTGTACTTTCCGAAGTACAAGCACAAAGCATCGAAAATGTACAGGTAGAAGTAGATGGGGACAATATCAATGTTTCTTTTGATCTGGGCTATAAATCTAGTATTCAGGAGAAATATGACATTGAGATTTATTCTTCCAGGGATAATTATTCAAAGCCACTTACTGTCAAGGAGGGACAGTTGAAAGACGTGCCTGCCATCAATAGACGAATGGTCTATGTGCTGGATGGTATGGAAAACTTTGCCGAGTTCAAAGGCGAGGTTGATTTCCAGATAGTGGCAACTATGGTATACGCACCTATAGTCATAGACAGACCTTATCAATCAGAAAAGTACAAGCGAGGTAGCATGGTACAGGTCAAGTGGCATGGAGGGATTGAAAATGAAACTTTCAATGTAGACCTATACAAAGACGGGGTGAAGATGCAAACCCTTGATCAAAACAATGAATTCGGTAGCTACAGCTGGATGATGCCTAAAAAACAGAAAAAGGGCAATTATAAAATCGCCATACAATCAGAAAAGAATTCTTTGAACAGGGTGTTGAGTCCAGAGTTCAAGGTGAAAGCACGAGTTCCTTTTATTGTCAAAGTACTTCCTGTACTAGCTGCTGGTGCAGCGGCCTATTATGTGTTTGGTATGCAGGGTGGTGAGCCTGGTGGTGGAGGCGGAGGTGATGTCAATTCATTACCAGATCCACCAGCATTGCCTTAACCCATTCAATCAGTACTATTAAAAGGAAAGAATTCGTCTTAATTATGAAAATAATGACAAAAAATATAAAGCCCACCTTCCACTTGATGCTTTTGATAACGATAGTATCTACTTTGATCTCAAGTTCAGTTTATGGTCAGTGGAGTACTGCCACGCTTTCAGAGGCACGGTCACATATGGCAGCAGCAAGTGTTGGAACTAAAGTATTGTTTGCGGGGGGGATTAATGCTGCATCTACCTCAGCGGTAGTCGATATTTATGATAGTAGTACCGATGCTTGGACTACAGCTACCTTATCACAGGATAGGCAGCTGTTGAGTGCAACTACTGTAGGAGATAAGGTGATTTTTGCTGGAGGTTATAATTCAACTTCAGCAACGAACTCAGCAGTAGTCGATATTTATGATAATAGTACCGATACTTGGAGCACAGCATCTCTTACGGAAGCTCGCAGGCTTTTGTGTGCAACTACTGTAGGAGACAAAGCTATTTTTGCAGGTGGTTATAATGGTGCTTCTTCGGCAGTAGTCGATATTTATGATAATAGTACAGGAATTTGGTCTACAGCCACACTTTCGGTTGCTCGTGAGCAATTGAGTGCAACTACAGTTGGGAACAAGGCTTTTTTTGCAGGAGGGTCAGGACCATCTTCTAGGGTCGATATTTATGACAATAGTACAGGAACTTGGACTACTTCAACACTTTCTGAAGCGCGGTATTTTTTGAGTGCAACAACAGTTGGTGATAAGGCCATATTTGCTGGTGGGTGGAATGCATCTGTTAGATTAGCTACCGTCGATATTTACAATAATAGTACTGATACATGGAGTACAACATCTCTTTCTGTAGCACGTGATCAATTGACTGCTGTAAATCTTGGAAGTAAGGCCTTTTTTGCTGGTGGTAAAACAGCTGGGTCTGTATGGTCATCTAATATAGATATTTATGATAATCTTACGAATACTTGGAGTAGTGCGGCTTTATCTGAAGCGCGCGCCTGGTTTGGGGCTGCAAGTGTTGGGGATCAAGTGTTTTTTGCCGGAGGAGAAATAGGTAGTTCTACATACACTTCGACTGTAGACATATATACCCTAACCTTAGAGGATAAATTGCTAGCTAGCTACCCTTTCTCAGGAAATGCTACTGACGCGACTGGTAACGGCTATGACGGTGTTTTGAACGGAACAATGGTTGGTACAGCAGATCGGTTTGGATTAGCTGATCAGGCATACCAGTTTGATGGGGTAGATGATTTTGTGGAATTGTCAGGAAGTACTTCTATGCCTTCTACAGATGGTAGTATTACTGTTTCTGCCTGGATCAAACCAAGTAGCTTCCCGGAAGGTGAGACAACTATCGCATCCAATTATGATAATACCAGTGGTTTTGATTTTCTACTTTCTAGTAATGGAGGTACTCAGGCCAATGAACTCAAAGTAGAGGTTTTCGGAGGAGGTTTTCTTTTTGGAGGGCTTCCAGCTTTGAACGCTTGGAGTCATGTAGTGATGACCTGGAAATCTGGAACGGGTGTTAAAACCTACCTAAATGGTACAGAGGTAGGAGTACTCAATACTACCAATACTGCCGATGCTTTTAACTCTACCCTTCCAATAACACTCGGAGATGCTTTAACGCATGCGTTTTTTTCTGGGGCGATGGATGAAGTTAAAATCTATAACTACGCATTAACAGCCTCGGAGGTTACTAATCTATACAATGATGAAGCGCCTACTGAACTAATAGCCGATTATTCCTTCACAGGAAATGCCAATGATGCTACGGGCTATAACAATAATGGAGCACTTGGTGATGGTGTTACAGCTACTACCTTCCCGACATTAACTACAGATAGAGATGCTACTGCAGGTGCGGCCTACTCCTTCGATGGAGGTGACTATATCGCTGTGCCGACTTCTGGTTCGTTTTCCATTGGGACGGCTACCGATATTTCTGTATCAGGTTGGTTCAAAACTACTACCCAGGGAGTGCTGTTTGATAAGTCTGATGGAACAGTAGGTTATTTTGCAATGGTTCAGTCAGATGGCTCAATCTACTGGTACATGGTCAATGGAGCGACAAGCTTCAGTCTGACAAGCGCCACCGGATTTGCTGATGATGCCTGGCATCACTACACTGTGATTGCTGACAGAGATGCCGGAATGCAGATTTACATCGATGGGGCATTGAGTACCAGTAATTCTTCCTTAACTAATGTGATCAACCCAGATGGTGTAGAGGACTTTTTGATTGGTGTAGCAGGCGGTGTGGATAATACTGGTTTGGATTTTTTCTTTAACGGTAGCCTGGATGACATAGCTGTTTATACCAAGGCACTTACTGCTAGCGAGGTTACAGATTTGTATGGAGTAGCAGCCAGTACAGAAACAGACTTTCTGACTTTTACTGCAACTGCAGCAGCTAACAACTCTGACTATGTATACAGCACGACGATAGACACAGACTTACATACTATTCGGATAGAATTGGATGCATTGGCTGATCCTGCTGATTTGACTTTTGATTTTACACTTTCCACTGGCGCTACTGCTACTGTGGATGGATTGAGCCGTACCAGCGGGGTATCAGATGACTACAGTTCTCCGGTTACTTATACAATCACGGCTCAAGATGGAGTAACTACTCAAGCTTGGGAAGTATCTAGCTACTATGGTATAGATGAGGATGCGACATTGAGTTCATTTTCCTTCCCAGAGCAAACAGGTACAGCAACCATCGGTAGCAATACAGTAGATATAGAGGTAGCATTTGGAACAGATGTAACTGCCCTGGTGGCTAGTTTTGAGACTACTGGAGGAGGTCCGGTAGATATCGGAGGTGTCGCTCAAACCAGCGGAACAACAGCGAATGATTTTACAAACTCAGTAGTATACACGGTCACTTCCAACAATGGCAATGTGACGCAAGATTATACGGTTACAGTGACAGTGGCAGATGGTTTATTGGCTTACTATTCATTCGATGCTGGAGATGCTACTGACGACAGTGGTAATGGCAGAACAGGGGACCTGGGAGATGGAGTGACAGCTACAACCTTCCCAACCTTAACTGCAGATAGAGATGGTGTAGCCAGTCAGGCTTTTTCATTCGATGGAGGAGATTATATAGCTGTGCCTCATGATGCAGGATTCAATTGGGGAACAGATGTGGATGTGACTGCCATGTGTTGGTTCAATACTACCTCTACGACTTATGGTGATTTGATCTTCAAAGAAGACGGAACGAATGGTTTAATAGTAGCCATTGATGCCACTGGGACAATCAATTTATATGGCGGAGAATTCCTAACCAGTAATACCACAGGACTGAATGATGGTACCTGGCACCATGTGGCTGTAGTACTCGATAGAGATCAAGGGATGGCCATCTATTTAGATGGCGCGTTTGATGCGGGAAATGCATTGGCAACTAACATTTATAATTTTACCGATACACGTGAGTTTTTGATAGGCTCTGGTCAGGATATATCCAGTGTTAAAAATACTTTCTATACTGGAGCCATTGACAATGTTAGAATTTACGATGAGTTCATCGGGGTGAATGCCATTCAAGATGTGTTTGTCAGTGAAGGAGGGTCTTTACCTTCTATTGTTGCTCCGGTGGTCGATGCACCTTTCAATTTGACCAATACTACTTTTGATTTGTCATGGGGTGCAGTTACTGATGCAACAGGATACAATGTACAGGTAGCCACGGATGATGTTTTTACCTCACCAGTGATCGATCAGGCAGTGACCGAAACGACCTTTACTGCCACAGGATTGACTCAAGGTACGAGTTACTTCGCCAGAGTCAATGCAACAGATGGCGTTAATACTTCAGCCTATTCTAACACCGTTGAGGCGCTTACCACGAACTATAGCTCTTCGACAGATTCAGCGGCCCTCGTTACATTCTATGGTAGTACCGCTGGAGAAGCATGGGTCAATGGTTGGAATGTTTCCCAGCCAATGGATACCTGGTATGGAGTCACTTTGGATGCCAATAGAAGAGTCACGGATTTGATTTTGCCAGATAATAATCTCTCTGGTTCTTTACCCGCTGAAATTGGGGATCTTACTGAGTTAAGAAATCTGTCGATTCATTCTAATTCGATAGCGGGAACGATCCCAACAGAGATTGGAAATCTTTCTAAGCTGGAAATTTTGAGCATCAGTCTCAATGAGTTTGAAGGTAGCATTCCAGCTGAGATTGGGAATTTGAGCAATTTGATTGAAATCTACCTTAACAATAACAACTTAACAGGAACCATACCAGCTAGTTTAGGTCAGCTTTCTAATTTGAATTTATTGTACTTGTATAGAAATCAGCTTACTGGAACCATACCAGTAGAGCTAGGTAATCTGACAAACGCAGCGGATATAGCCATTTCGTTCAATAACCTAACGGGAGCAGTTCCAGCGGAACTTGCTAATTTGACCAATCTTGAAGGGCTCTATCTAAATAATAACGAATTTACTTCTATCCCTGATTTGAGTGCTCTTCCGTTTACTGTAGAAAAAGGACTTTATGTCCGTTACAATAAAATAGGTTTTGCGGATATAGTTGCCAATATGGGGATAGCCAATGCTGGGAACACCTATGTCTATCATCCTCAGCTCATAGAGCAGGAGGAGTTGATAGAGGTGGCCAATGGAGTCACTGCCAACTTGAGTACGACGGAATCATACGCAGGTACTGTCTACCAATGGTTCTATAACAACGACACGATTCCTGGAGCTACTGCGATAGATTATTCTTTTGTAATGGCCGATGGCTTAGAAGGTGCCTACACAGTGAGAATGACCAATACCGCAGCACCCAATTTGATTATCAGTCGTGCCAATTATTTGGTTAGTGATGGTGTGAATGCGGCTCCTGTAGGGGTTAATCTTTCCACTAGCTCTGTTTTTGACTTTCATGAAGTAGGTACAACCGTGGCTAACTTGAGTACAGAGGATGACCCGGGAGACACCCATACCTTCACTTTGGTTGCCGGTACTGGAGATACTCACAATGCATTCTTTAGTATTACCGAGAATGAATTGATATTAGAGACCGCTTTGGATTTTGATGTAAATCCGATATTAAATATTCGATTGGCCGTAGAAGATGCCTTGGGATTAAGTGACACAACTCAAGTTCAACTAGAGGTCATTCCTGAAATCATCTGTCAAAACGAGGTATTGACAGCTAGTCAAGGCACCTTTAATGATGGCAGTAATGAATATGAATATCAAAATGGTTTTAGCTGTTCATGGTTGATAGAGGGAAGTACAGGACAAAAGATCACCCTTGGTTTTAACTCATTTGATACTGAATTAGATTATGATTTTGTAACCATTTATGACGGTAGCGATACGGGTGCTCCTGTTTTAGGTAGATTCTCAGGACAATCTATTCCTAGTGAGCTTACCTCAACTGGCAATACCATGTTGGTGGTATTCGAATCGGATCAATTGGTGGTATCACAAGGCTGGGAAGCATATTATACCATCTTTTCGGATGTTTTGGAGCCACTATCTAAGTTTGGTGATGCAGATGGTATAGGTGGATTTGGAGCAGATGATTTTTCTGATCAGGTATCCACGGAAATGACCATCGAGTTTTTAGTGAATGTAGATCAGTTTCCTGCTGCTGGAGTTTATGGGCAGTTTGTGCAACTACAAAATACAAATATTCAGTATATCGAAGATGAAGCTCAGACATTTAGGAATGTAGAGTTTCATACAGGAGATGGTGAGGCAGGTTCTGTGGATAGCTGGACTGCTGTGAATGATACTGAACTAGGAGGTTTTGATCCAGGCAAATGGTATCATTTTGCTTTCGTTTACTCGAATGGGATGAAATACATTTATATGAATGGATTTTTAGTAAAGGAAGAGGCTTTTGAATGGTTGAATGGAGGTAATGTTTCGCGATTGGATGTGGTGCCAAATATGGATGCCAAGATCGACGAGCTTAGATTCTGGAATATAGCCAGAACACAAACTGAGATTTCTAATAACCTTCAAAATGAATTGGTGGGTACTGAAACCGGATTGGTGGGCTATTGGCAGTTCAATACTACCACGGATTTAGGCGATGGATCATTCTCTGTTCCTGATCTTACCAGCAGTGCAAAAGATTTAATTTTCAATCCAAATGATGCGGGTGTAGATGTAGAGTTGGCATTGCCAGTCTTCACCTCTACTACAGGTATCACCAGTTCTTCTTTTACAGTCAACTGGGAAGAGGTGGTAGATGCTGAGGGATATCAATTGGTGATAGACGATAGCGATGTGTTCGACTCTCCAGAATTCAGTGAATCACTGGATGCTGCTACCTTTAGCTTTACTGCCACAGGACTTAATTCTGAGACGATTTATTTTGTCGAGTTAGTCGCAGTAGCAGGAACAACACAATCAGTGGCTGCCTATAATTCTGTGCAGACAGCCAGTTTATTGACTGCCTATTATCCATTCAATGCCAATGCAAATGACGAGAGTGGTAATGGTTTTAACGGCCAGTTAGGAGATGGGGCTGATATATCGACCATGCCAGTGGCTGTCGCTGATAGGTTGAGTAATGCTAGTTCTGCTTATACCTTTGATGGAGGCGATTATATAGTGGTTGACGGCAATTCAGCCTTCGATGTTGGAACAAGTACGGACTTCTCATTCTCTGGGTGGTTCAAATCCAGCAATGCTGCTCAAAGTGTTCTCTTCGATAAATCTAACGGAGCGACAGGTTATTTGACCTTGTTGTTGAGTGATGGATCACTTCAATTCTTTATGGTTCAGGATGGGGTAGGCAATGCCTCTTTGACCACTAGCCGAACAGGAATGAATGATGGTCATTGGCACCATTATGCCATCAGCATTGATCGTGACAATGGTATCAATATATATATAGATGGTATGCTTTCAGAGCAAAGCACCACCTTGAGCAATGGTATTAATCCTGATACTATTGAAGACTTGCTGATTGGGGTAGCTTCTGATGCAGGCAATACCAATTTGAATAATTTCTTTATTGGCGATTTGGATGATATTAGAATTTATTCTGACCTGATTACACCCACACAAGCTTCCAATCTTTATCAACAAGGATGGGAAGGACTTTCTAACGAAACGGAATTCTTAAGCTTCCAATTGACGAATCAAATTGGTGTGGCGCTGATAGATCCTGATACAAAAACAATCGAGCATAACATTGCATCTGCTGGAGACATCACCAATCAGGTAGTGACTTATTCACTGTCAACAGGTGCTAGTGCGGAATTGAATGGAGTGGCACTTGAGAGTGCGGTATCTCCGGTCGATTTTACCTCTTCAGTAGCGATTGATGTCATAGCAGAAAATGGTTTTACCACACAAACCTGGATCTTAAATGTAACTCAGGAAGCTGGATTGGTAGCTTATTATCCATTTACTGGAGGGAGTTTGGTTGATGAGTCATTGAATGGGAATGATGTTGCCCTTGGGGATGGATCGTCAACGGGTCTGAATCCGTCGCTTGCTGTTGATAGGTATGAGAATAATTCGGGTGCATATAGCTTTGATGGCGTGGATGATTATTTGTCCATCAACAATGGTTCAGGAATAAATATTTCAGGTAATATGTCTGTTGTTTTGTGGGTTAACCCTAATGAGATTGGGTCAAATGGTCGTATTACATGGGATTCTGGAAGTGAGTATGGAGATTTCATAATCTGGTCAGACGGAAGATTGGCTTATAATTATAAAGAAGGAACTAATAACTCTACTGTGTTTAGTTCAAGTGCATTATCTGCAGGTAAATGGTCTTTAATTGCATTTACCAGAACAGGCGATCAAATTTCATTCTTCATTAATGGTTATTTGGATGCCACACAAACTGCCCATAGTCCAACTACAGTTTCAAACTTGACATCTATCGGTGGGTCCGAATCTGGTGTAGCAAATACATTTAATGGAGTAGTTGATGATATTAGGATTTATGGAAGGTCTTTAACAACTTCAGAAATTGTAGATATTTATAAATCCGAAAGAACTTCGTCTGGTTTTGATTTATCAAATTCAACTATAGCTGAGAACCTTGAATCTGGAACTGAAATCGGAGTGTTCTCAGAGGAAGGAACCTATACTTTGGTATCTGGCTCTTCTGATTTCAGCATTAGCGGGACCAGTTTGGTATCAGCCAGATCTTTTGATTTTGAGGCTCAATCGAGCTATGATATCACTGTGAGTTACAATAATGGAGGTTCGGTAATTGAGCAGGATTTCACTATTTCGATTGAAAATATAGAGGAATTCCCAATTATTGAGCAAGTGAATTTTCCTTCATCTGTCGACTTGTCTACGACTTCTACGGTCATGGTCTCTGCAGGTGCCTTTGACCCTGATGGTCTAGGTATTGAAAGTGCATCAATTGGTTATTTTGGTTCTACAGATAAAGAAGTACTCCTCAATTTCAATCCTGATTTTATTGGATTTGTAGATGGGGTTTTGAATAATGGAGTTTACGAATTCAGTATCCCAACCTCTGGTTTTGATCTTTTGGGATTAACTTTCTTTATTAATGTAACTGATTTTTCAGGGTCTACTACTTCTTCAGAAGTTTATTCGATCTCTACATCTATTTCCTCTGACAATTCTTCTGTGGGTAATGTCAATGTTTCGACTGGATCTTTGTCCTCAAATTATAGAATCATAAGTATTCCATTGAAGTCAGTAAGCGTTTCAGATGTGTTCAGTGATCTGAGTGGACAAGGAAAAGATGTATGGAGATTGCTGAGATACAATGGGACTAGTAATACTGAATTAAGTTCTACTTCCAATTTAGAAGCGGGTAAAGGGTACTGGTTCCTGAATACGCAGCAAACGAGTTTCTCTATACCTACTGGGGAAACGGTATCGGCCAGTTTTGATACCCCCTTCGAAATCACTCTAAATACTGGATGGAACCAAATCGGTAACCCATATCCATATGCGATAGACTGGAATGAGGTTTTAGCAGCAAATGGTATTGCTTCATCACTTTTTGTATATGAAGGGGGTTGGGGTAATTCATCAACACTTAATGTTTTTGAAGGAGGGTTCTTCGAAAATGTAGATGGGCTTTCTTCATTGATGATACCAGTCACAGCTATTAATTCTGCCAGAATCCAATCTAGAAGCAGCGTTACGGTGAACGAAGGGATCTTGGGTTCTGATAATTGGTCTTTTGGATTGAAAGTTCAAGATGCTCAGTTGAGCTACAATGTGACTCAGATAGGTATGAATCAGGACTCTAAAGCTGGATTCGACAAAAATGATGCCCATGTGCTTCCTAGGTTGCCGGAGTATTTGGATATCGAATTTGCCGAGAACCTGACTAAGGAGATAGTTTCTTCTGGTGACTACCACAAATGGGAGTTTGACGTGAACTCAACCACTGGAGGTAAGGTGACTCTATCTTGGGACAATATGGTTCTTCAGGGGAATACATATGGATTATTACTATGGGATGTTGATAATCAAGAGCTAGTTGACTTGTCTCAGACTACTGGTTATACATTTAAGTCATCAGGAGTAAGTACGAGTTTTGAATTGTACTATGGACGAAAAGATGAGTTGCTGTCCAAGATTAATTTGAATGCGGATTTGATGAGCAGTCCTTATCCAAATCCATTTAATGATGACTTTGTAATACCTGTAGCGACTCAGTCTGAAAACACTGATTTGAACATCACGCTCCTGGATCTTTCAGGCAGGGAGATACTATTGCAAACTCATAGTGATCTCGGTCAGGGTTTCCATGAGTTCAATGTGAATCCAGGACAAGGTGCGGCTGTAGATTTTAGATCAGGAACCTACCTGGTGAGAGTAGAGGTGGTAACAGCTTCGTATAGAAAAGTATTTAATAAGCGCGTAGTTTATATTAGATAATGAATCAATTATGAAAAAGGTCTTTTTATTCATTGCAATCACTTTTTTGGCCATTACGGCCGGATACAGTCAGACTGTATCAGGAAAAAGTGCAAAGGTGTCACTGAACTATGTGACTAATTCACCCATGTACCTGGACATCATTAGTCCAGAATACCTGACTGAGGAGAACAAGAGCCGAGGCTTCATTCAAAAAGTCATGGTAGAATACGTGGAGGTAGAAGGAATCATCACGGATGAGGATGGTGTTCAGGGACTTTGGATTAACAATTCGGCTGTAATTCCCTCTCAGGAGACAGGACGTTTTGTTGCTCAGGTGCCTTTGGAGATGGGCATGAATACCCTAAGTTTTGAGGCAGTGGATGTAAAAGGGAATACCTTCTCTCGTACTTATCAGATGGAAAGAGAGTTGCCACCCCCACCACCAACTATGGAGGCAGAGGGAAAATACTATGCTTTGATTATAGGGATTCAGGATTATGACGATCCAGCTATTACAGATTTGGACAATCCGATCAGCGATGCTATGGCCCTCTATACCATGTTGACCGAGGAGTATACCTTTGATCCAGAGAACGCAACTTTGCTTAAAAACCCGACACGTGATGAAATCTATGATAATTTGGACCTGTTGAGCTCCAAGGTTACCAGAGATGATAATTTGCTCATTTTTTATGCGGGACATGGCTACTGGGATGAGCAGGCACAAAATGGATATTGGTTGCCAAGAGATGCAGAAGAGGATAAAAAAAGGGATTGGATGCGTAACAGTGCAGTGACAGAGTACATTCGTGAAATCAACTCTAAACATACTTTGCTGATTACAGATGCTTGTTTTGGAGGATCGATCTTCAAAACCAGAAAGGCATTTAAAGACGCCAGTATGGGAATCAATAAACTGTATGAAATCCCTAGTAGAAAGGCCATGACCAGCGGTACACTTACTGAAGTGCCAGATAAAAGTGTCTTCATGAAATACCTTTTGAAAAACCTGGAAAGAAATGAGGAGAAGTACTTGGCTTCAGAACAATTGTTTTACCAATTAAAGCCTGCGGTACTGAACAACAGTCCTAATACGCCTCAGTTTGGTGAGATTAGAAATACAGGAGACGAAGGAGGTGATTTTATCTTCAAAAGAAGAGTGATCGAAACTTATTAAGTACGTAAAGAAGAGACAAAAAAATAGCGGTTATATAAATAACCGCTCCTCTTTTTTCTTTGAATCATATCGCTCTACTCGCTTGGGGGGCTTGTCGCCTTTGATCATCGTGTAGGTAGCAAATCCAATTGCTGTAGCTGTCAACCCTGCAATCAATGTGGGGAAGAAGCTGTTTCTTTCCTTTTTGTTCTTCTTTTTCATCTCACACTTTATTTATCTCTGTAATAGCAAAAACATTGCCATGTCGGGATGATTCTTTAACGAAAAAGTATTTGTTTCAGTTTATCTCTACTTCAATATTCCTAAAATATTTTTTTGAACAAGGGGTAAATCCCGTCATCGGAGTAGCGCCTCTCTGATTTTCGGATTAATATTGCCGTTCAAATTATAGACGAGTAAACATGAGTGACGCGATACTTCTCAAAAAACATGACCCAAAAGTGGAATTGACAGTGCCCCTGACCTCTTCTAAGAGCGAAAGCAATAGGGCCTTACTCATACAAAAACTGGGACATGATCAGGCTGCTTTGGACAATCTATCCACAGCCAGAGATACAGTTACCATGAAAAGATTGTTGTCTTCTGATGAGGAAATGCTGGATGTATTGGATGCCGGTACGGTGATGCGTTTTATGACAGCCTATTTGGCAACTGGTTCTCAGTCACGTAAGATCACTGGTACGCCGCGCATGTGTAAACGTCCCATCAAAATATTGGCAGAGGCATTGAACGATTTAGGAGCCAACATCAGCTACCTGGGAGAGGAAGGATATCCACCCTTGCAGTTCGAACCATTTGGGACGCAAAAGACTGAAGAGTTAACTATACCTGGCAATATCAGTAGCCAGTATATCTCGGCGCTGCTGATGATCGCACCTACTTTACCAAAAGGATTGACCTTACAACTAGAAGGGGAAATCTACAGTCGACCGTATATCGAAATGACATTGAACCTAATGAAGCACTTTGGTATAGAAAGTAGCTTCGAAGGAAAAACCATAAGCGTAAAACCACAGGCCTACCAGGGCAATAGCTATACCATCGAATCAGATTGGTCAGGAGCGAGTTACTGGTACAGCATTGCGGCATTGGCCTCTGATGCCGATATCACACTAAAAGGATTGAGAGAAAAATCCAATCAGGGCGACAGTGCCATCGTGCAGATCATGGAAGGTTTAGGCGTCAAATCAGAATTCGATGGTGACAGTGTGCGTTTGACCCCATGTGAGATTCAATCTCATTTGGATATTGATTTCAAATCCTGTCCAGATCTGGCTCAGACCGTATTTGTATGTGCAGCAGTGAAAGGAGTGAGCCTGAAAATGACTGGGTTGGAAAGTCTGAGAATCAAAGAAACAGATCGTACAGCGGCTATGGCTACTGAGCTAGCTAAGCTGGGAGCTAAACTAGAAGAGACTTCAGCAGGCGTTTGGGAACTGACTCCAATGCCAGCAGGTCAGGAGGTGAGTCAGCCGATCACTTTTGATAGCTATGACGATCACCGGATGGCGATGGCTTTGGCGCCCGTGTGTATGCACTATGATGTGATCATCAACGAACCAGAAGTAGTCGTAAAGTCCTACCCTGAATACTGGGATCACCTGAAAATGGCCGGTATTCAAATTAGCGAAAAATAGAAACAGGGAACTGTCTGAGCTGAAATAGGGTTGAAGGCACATAATCGAAACATGTGAATCAGACCAAAGTATTAATCTTTATCGTTTTGGCTCAGTTTTTCTGCACTTCGGTGTGGTTTGCGAGCAATTCCGTAATGCCAGCCTTGATGGCGGCCTATAGTTTTCCGGATCAGGCGATGGGTTGGCTGACTTCTGCAGTGCAATTGGGATTTATTTGCGGCACCTTATTCTACGCATTTTTCAATTTAGCAGATCGCCATTCTCCTTCGCGAGTGTTTTTTGTGAGTGCCCTACTGGCTGCACTTAGCAATTCCGCTGTTCTATTATTATCTCCAGAAATTGTTCTTTTTACAGTATTCCGATTTTTCGTTGGGTTTTTCCTCGCAGGGATCTATCCAGTCGGGATGAAAATTGCCGCTGACTATTTCGAGAAAGGCTTAGGTAGGTCTTTGGGTTTTTTGGTTGGGGCTCTGGTATTAGGAACTGCATTGCCCCATTTGCTCCGATCTTTATTGATTGAACTCCCCTGGCAAGCAGTATTTGTGTCAACCTCAGTTCTTTGCCTAATTGGTGGTTTGTTGATTCTGGTTTTTGTGCCAGACGGGCCTTTTCGTCGACCAGGATCTGGAGTTAATTTTCAACATACCTTGCGGGTTTTTAAAATCCCCGCATTCCGAGAGGCAGCCATTGGGTACTTTGGGCATATGTGGGAGTTGTATACTTTTTGGGCTTTGGTGCCGGCAATTCTTGCCATGCAAAGGGTTGAACCTTATCAGGTTTCTATTCTATCGTTTGTCATCATTGCCATAGGAGCTGGAGCTTGCGTACTCGCAGGATTAAGTTCACAGAGATGGGGCAGTGGTAATGTGGCGCGTTTGAGCCTGATGGTCTCTGCATTGTGCTGTTTGGTTTCACCATTCGTGCTGCTCTATGCACCTACATTTATTGGTTATTTGTTTTTAGCGGTTTGGGGAACTTTTGTTATCGCCGATTCACCTATGTTTTCTAAGTTGGTAGCCTCTTCAGCCATCCCTGAGCTGAAAGGTAGCGCCTTGACCTTAGTCAACTGTCTGGGGTTTGCTCTTACCATCTTCAGTATCCAATTGTTGGATTTCTTGAAGAGTTCCTATGCACTTCCATATCTACTACCACTTTTGGCCATCGGTCCGGTTGTTGGCTTGCTGATGGGACCAAAATATTCAAATCTGGAAAGGAAGCAGAAATAATCTTCTGCGAAAAATCTGTTTGTTTTCAATGAAATCACAATTTTTAGGGGATTTACTTAGAATATTAAAGTATAAAAGCCCCTATCTTTTCATTTCTAAAATTTGTGGCTGTTCTATGTTTGAGTTCAACAGCTTGAATTAATTTTAGAATATTATTTTGTAAATTGAATGTGACCAGATATTTATTTTGGTCTCAGGCAGCAAAAGGGAAAATAAAACAGTATTCGCAGCATTTCTAACTCGCTCACAAGGAGGACATTGTGTCCTATATGTGCCTGAAGCTTACCTATAGAAAGTCTAGGCAAAAATACCGAGGCGAAATTTATGAGAATTGACGGATTGTTTTAGACATCCCTTTCAGCCAATTTTGCCTTGTATTTGATTCCAAACGGGAAGCATTGCACGGTAGATAACACCAAAACCTAGTTTATTAACCATAAACATCTACTGAATATAATGAATGTCCAAAACACCAACTTTCTCATGAAGGTAAAGTCATTTTTTCAAAACATGAACGTGACTATAGGCAAGAAGATACGAACCAGTTTTTTGGTTTTGATTCTAGTCATATTGTTCAACGTCGTATATACCTCACTGACCCTGAACACCAGTATTGGCGTGCTCAATACCATTTCGGACGAAGTGAATCCTACGCTGGAGACGTTAAGAGATTTCAACAACTTGATCTCTGAGAGCAAAACCTACAGTACCAACTGGGTTTATATCAGCACCTATCAGAAAGACAAAGAAAAACTGACGGAAATCCATAATACCCTATATCCCGCTCAAAAGGAGAAGGTATTATCAATGGTCGACAAGATGGAGTTGGCAGAAGAAAAGGAGGAATTAACGTCGATTATTGATTCTTACGAAAAGATTCTGGCTGATCAGAAAACAGTCATGGAAAGTCTTCAAACAGGAATGGACTATGAAGATCCTATGACAGTGTTCATCTGTGAAGATCTGATCGAAAGTAACATTGTGCCGCAAAGTGATGATTTGATCGAGAGGTTAAATGCTACTATAGAAATTAAAAACCAACATTCTGAAGAATTGAAAGAGACCATGCAGTCTTCTTTCAGCAGCCTTACTACCACGATTATTTTCTTAGGTGTTGTGGCAGCAGTATTTGCCTTTTTGATCTCCAACTGGCTGTCTAGAAACATTACTTCCCCAATTAAATATCTACAAGAAACGATAAGCCAAATTCAAATTGGTAAGATCCCTGAAAAAATCACAATCAAGAACAGAGACGAAATTGGCGCCATGAGTGAAGGGATCAATTCGGTGATCGAAGGATTTAGATCTTCTTCCGAATTTGCAGAGCAGATTGGCAAAGGAAACCTGAACGCGGATTTTACTTCATTGAGCAGTGAAGATGCATTAGGAAATGCATTGCTCGCCATGAGAAACAACCTGATCAGAGTAATCGAAGAAACCAACGAAGTGGTGAAGTTGGCTGGACAAGAAGGTATGTTGGAGGCCAGAGTAAACGTGGATGATAAAGACGGGGCCTGGAAAGATTTGGCTTCTGCAGTCAATGATCTATTGCATTCATTTGCTACTCCGATTGTTGAAGTGAAAAGAATTATTGCAGCCATGGCAGAAGGGGATTTGAGACCTCACTACAATGGCGAAGGCAAAGGGGAAATCAGATTGTTGATCGACAGTTTGAATACCGCATCTGATAACCTAAATACCTTGATTGCTAACATCGTGAAGAATGCGGCGATTGTGGATGAATCATCCTTAGAGATGCTGAATGCGAGTGTGGAGATGAATTCGAACACCGACGAAATCGCTTCGGCTATTGCTCAGATGAGCTCTGGCGCTCAGAATCAGGTGGTCAAAGTAGATGAGTCTTCTAATCTGGTAGAAAGCATCCTGAACTCATCCAATGAAATGCGTAGCAAGGCCGAGTCTATCAATCAGGCGGCGAAAGCCAGTGTGGCTAAGAGTGAGCGTGGTAGAACCATGATCGATAATATCGGTAGTGCGATGCAAGAGATTGCTACCTATGCCAAAGAAACTTATGAGTCAATTAATGTATTGACCCAGCGTTCTGCTGAGATCACCAGAGTATTGGGTGTGATCACGGACATTGCTTCTCAGACGAACTTGTTGGCATTGAATGCTGCGATCGAGGCAGCTCAGGCCGGTGAAGCAGGTCGTGGGTTTGCAGTAGTAGCAGAGGAGATTAGAAAGCTGGCGGAGGATTCGAGAAATTCAGCCCAGGAAATCGAAAAGCTGGTAGAAGATGTACAGAAGGATACGCAACAAGCCTCAAGTGTCATGGAGACGATGAACAAGAGTGTTAGTACGGGTTCGTCTGCTACCACTGAGGCTTCAGCCGCCTTTAACGAAATCGCAGAGTCGACTAATGCCTCTCTGGCCTTGTCAGAGGATATCATGAATGCGACTAAAGAACAGGGGGAGAGTATCAATCAGGTAGTAACCATTACCGAATCGGTAGTAGTCATCGCAGAACAAACAGCTGCAGGTACCGAAGAAGTGGCGAGTTCGGCCACAGAACTTTCTTCTGGAATGAACAACTATAACGAAAAATCAGAAGAGCTGACAAAAGTGGCAGCATCTTTGAAGGAGTTTGCAGGACAATTTATCCTTAGACAATAGACATCAATCATCAACTGGTAAAACTTTATAATTCGATAAAATGAAAAAGACATTAATAATCATAACTTTCCTACTCTCGGCAGTTTGTGTATCTCAGCAGGCGTTTGCACAGGAGAGTAAGTTTAAGGCCTTGTTTATATATAAATTTTCTGAGTACGTGCAGTGGCCAACCAATCCAGGTACTTTGACAGTAGGGATCGTAGGATCTACCGACGTGAAAGAGAAGTTGGCGAGCTTTGCCGCAACCAAAGGAGGGATAGAAGTAATCTCTATCAATTCTGCATCTGATGCAGCGAAATGTCACATGCTATATGTGCCTTCTTCAGAAGATAAAAACCTTAGCTTGTACACCAATTTCATTGCTAAGAAGAGCATTCTGCTCGTATCTGACAACAGTTCCAAAGTAGGCAACGGTGCGGATATTGGCTTCTTTTTGGAAGGAGGAAAGCTGAGATTCAAAATCGATAAGCAAAACATAGAATCCAAAAAGATGGTGCCTAGTTCCAAACTATTGGCCCTTGGAGAAAGTATTAACTAAGCAGTTAACAACATTTTCTAGATAAACTAAAATCAATTTTTTAATGAAGTATTTGAACTCAATTTTATTGAGCCTGGCTTTGCTATGCCTAATTTTTACTAAGGCAAACGCTCAAAGTGACGAGGAGATATTGGATTTATCTCTTGAGGAACTGATGAACATGGAGATTACCTCTGTGTCCAAAAAAGCCGAAAGATTGCAGGACGTAGCGTCTGCCATCTATGTAGTGACTTCAGAAGATATCAGCAAGTCTGGTGCGACCAACCTGCACGAAGTATTAAGAAATGTACCAGGATACTGGGGAATGCAAAGCTCATATTCCCATGTATTCTCATCAGTGAGGAATTCAACACCGGTCAACACTGATCCGGGTACAGTGCTTTATTTGTTAGACGGGACTCCTATTCAGGATGTAATGGGGTCAGTTTTTAACTTTCACAATTTTGACATTCCACTAGATGAGATTGATCGTATCGAAGTGATCAAAGGGTCTGGCGGGACAATATATGGAGCCAATTCGGCTACTGGTGTGGTCAATATCTTTACCAAAAACCCAGAGAAGTACGATGGCATCAATGTAAAGGCAGAAGGAGCCGCTCCAGGATATGCAGCTGTGTCCGTAAGGGCAGGAGGAAAGGTGACTGAGGATTTAGCGATTTCAGCATATGCCAAGTACAGATATTTCTCTGGTTGGGAATCTTTGGCGGGTAAATATGAAAATGGTGATGACAATCCGAATGTAACGGCGTCTGACTTTGAGGAGGACTATGAAACATCTAATTATTACAGTGCAGGTGCTAAGTTGAACTATAATTTGACTGATCGATCAAAGTTTTCAGCCAGAATACATTTCAATGCCTACAATCAAAATGTCTACACCAGCGTTTATGGCACAGATTATTTGATTTCGCAAGATGATATTTCTTATCTCAATGAGGTGAATGCCAACCGTACAGTGGCCAACATTAGGTTCGATCACGATTTTAGTGAAAGTCATAGTTTGTTCGTCAGAGCATCTACCAACATCGAGAATGATTTTTATCAAGTTGGAGGAGGAATGAATATTTCCAATTCAATTTTTGATTTGGAAATTCAGGATAACTTTTCGTTAGGTGAGTTTAATGATTTGAGTATAGGTGCCAACTATCGATTTGTCAACTTTGATATTCATAACATCAACTCAACCGACTACATCAACTATGTAGACCCTCAAGCAAATGAAAGCTTAAAAGGAGTTTTTATTCAGGATAAGGTGAAGCTGCTGGATGGTAAATTGAACTTTACTCTCGGTGTAAAAGCGGAAAATTACTCGCTGGTAAACGACAAGTATTATTTGTCTCCCATGGCCAAAGCCTCTTTCATTGCAAGCAAACACATAACCCTGTGGGGAGGGTTTACTCAGTCGTATACCACACCCGGTTTCAATAGTACCAACGTAAACTTGTTCCTTTTTCAAACCCCAGATCAAGCGACATGGACGGGTATTTTTACAAATGCAGTTTATCAGCAAGTTTATGAAAATGCGATCCAGGGAGGAGCAGATGATGCTACAGCACAAGCTCAAGCTAATGGTTATGTTAACTCAGCTCAAGGTCAACAAGATATATCAGGGTTGGTTCAAACTCAGAGCGCGCCCAACATCGCAGCAAAGAATGGGTCCGAAACAGTGCCTACACAATTTCAAACCTGGGAGATTGGTTTGAAATCGAATATTGGAGATAAGTTTCAGTTCAATACGAGTCTCTACTTGAACAACATTGCAGATGGTATCAGTGAGAGTGCAGATGCAATTGAATTTGATCAAGTCTCGATCACAGATGATCGAATCACCGATTACTATCTTTATGGCAATTATGTGAAAGGTCAGTCAGTGGGTTCAGAAACCATTTTGAAGTTTTTCCCAATTGCTGGCTTGGTGATGGAAGCCTCTCATGCCTGGAACCAAACGGAATGGGAATATCAAGAGAATAGCGATTTTGATATAGCTACGGTTACGGACGATCCTACACCAGACCCAGCTTTTATTCCTGAACACATATTCAGGTTCAAAGTGGATTATTCATTTGGTCAGGGTTTCAATGTGGTCGCCAGTTTGATTCAGACTTCTGAATTTAGAACTGAATCTAGTTACATCTATGATTCAGAGCGATATGCATCATTGATCGAGAATGTAGTATTCCCTGGATATGATGGAGCTACGGTGGCTGAAAACAGCAGTAGAACAATCATCAACTTGAGAGTTGAAAAGAAATTTGTAGAAGATAAGTTGTCAGTTTATGCATTCGGTAACGATATCAGTAATACTGGGATGATTGCAGATACAGACAACATAAGAAACGCAACCTTGAGTCAGATTGGCGCCATGTATGGCATTGGCCTCAACTATAGACTCAAATAAGTCGACTTGCCTTCACTACCTGGCAAGAAAGAAATAAGCTGAATACAGCAAAACGTAGTTTGCAACATTCAGGACTCACCATGTGAGTAAAGAGTAGGTTAGGTGGTTTGGATTTAGGGTCGGGGCATTGCGCTCCGGCCCTTCCTATTTTATGGGGTCAGTTCGCTTAAATAGTTTTCTGATTGGCTGGGTACCAACCCATTTCTTTCGATGATGTTTTGGGCTCTTTCGGAGGCCAGGTAGGTCATAAACGAATTGACTCGACTGTTCCCTTCCTTTTGATAGTATATTCTCAAATCACGCTTCAAAGGGTACTCACCTTTTCTGATAGAATTGAACGAAGGAGAAATAAAGAAAGTGTCTTTTTCTATGTTGGAAGGCAGTTGCAGGTCTTGTACATGCAAGGTGACATAGGCAAATCCGATGAAGCCAATTCTGCGATCATCTTGGTAGACTTTTTGAACGATTTCCTTGTTGTCCTCTGCCACTTCTACGCGCTCAGAAGTTTTATCCAATCCGAAGTACTCTGAAAAGTACTTTTGTGTACCGGAGTTGCCATCTCTCACGAGCGGAAGTATCTCACCCGGTTTGCCTCCCAGTTCGCTCCAGTCTTTGATTTCTCCTCGATAGATTTTACCAATTTGTTCTTTTGTGAGTTGCCCGATGGGGTTGTTGTCGTTGTTGATGATAACGATTCCATCATGGGCTACCACCTTTTCAGCCACGCCATGACTGGACCCCAGTACTGAATCCAGATCAAAGGCATAGGAAGACAGTCCAATATCTACCGATTGATCATGTATGGCCATCAAACCCGTTTTACTTCCTCCTCCTTCGATTTCTATAGCCAGTGTATCCTGGAGCTTTTCAAAATCTTTTTTTAAGGCAATAAATGTTTCATGCATTGATTCACTGCCTTTTATTCTAAGGGTAGCTTTTTCTTGTTTGCCAGGGCTACAAGAAGAGAATAGTAAAATGAACAGAGATAGGATTTGAATTTTTCTCATGGCTTGATTGATACTCATAGTATTGTGAAATAAGCCGCAAATCAATTCAGGATGAATCAAAAAGTCGCTTTAGATGTGTTAACAAAATGAGATCAAATCTTTAAGTGTAATAATCAAGTGTTGCTAATAATATTTTTTAAAAATACCAATTAGTTTTTTAGGTTAGACTAAATAATTAAGTTTGCATATCTAAATAATTATCACAATCTGTTGTTTATGAAGTTGCTACAAGCGGTATTTATTGTTTTATTCTTGTTCCCTTGGATCTTGAGAGCTCAGGATTTTGGTCAACTGGATGTAAAAGTTTCTAATAAAACCGGGCCGTTAGAGTTTGTGAGTGTGGGGTTGCAAGGCACGCACTACGGTGGTTCGACGGAGGAATCAGGTAGGATATCAATACCTAAAGTGCCTTATGGAGAATATCAACTTTTAGTGAGAATGGTTGGATATAAGTCAATCAAGCAATCTATTGTTTTGGATCAGTCAAAACTGGCCATCGAGCTGATAATGGAAGAGGAAAGTACGGCGCTAGATGAGGTGGTGATATCAGGCACGATGACTGAGATTAGTAAAATGGAAAGTGCTGTATCGGTTGATGTTTACTCGCCTAAGTTTTTCAAAGCCAATCCTAACCCCTCAGTATTCGAATCCATGCAAAATGTAAATGGGGTGCGCCCGCAGATCAATTGTAATGTATGTAATACGGGAGATATTCATATCAATGGCTTAGAAGGACCATACACGATGATATTGATCGATGGTATGCCGATTGTGAGTGGCCTGTCTACTGTATATGGTTTGACGGGTATTCCTCAGGCCTTGATTGAAAGGGTAGAGGTGGTAAAGGGGCCTGCATCGACCCTTTATGGCTCGGAGGCAGTCGGTGGTTTGCTGAACCTGATTACCAAAACAGCAGATCGTGCTCCTAAGGTTTCTGCAGATGTTTTTGCTACGAGCTGGGGAGAGATCAATTCCGATCTTGGTTATAAATTCAATGTGGGGAAAAACCTTCAGTCAATTGTAGGTTTGAACTACTTCTATTACCAAAACCCTATCGATAACAACGGAGATAATTTTACTGATCTGACGCTGCAGGATCGTATTTCAGTTTTCAATAAATGGACGATGAAAAGAAAGCAAGGCAGGCAGTTTTCGATAGCGGGGCGCTATGTCTATGAGGATCGCTGGGGAGGCGAAATGCAATGGACTCCCGAGAATCGTGGGGGAACGGATGTCTATGGAGAAAGTATTTATACCCGTAGATGGGAGGTTTTCGGTGTCTATCAATTGCCCTTTCGTGAGACCATCAATTTTCAGTTTAGCGCCAATGGTCACAACCAGGATTCGTACTACGGCGACTTGTCCTATCAAGCACAGCAGAACATTTATTTCAATCAATTGACCTGGCATAAGAGTATTGAGCGACACAACCTACTGGTAGGTGCGGCCTATCGGGTCACTTACTACAATGACAATACCGTCGCTACAGAGGATGAGCACCTGACCTATTTGCCTGGATTGTTTGTGCAGGACGAATTTGAAATCAATTCGCAGCATAAACTTTTGGCGGGAATGCGATTCGATTACAATTCCATTCATGGAGAAATATTATCTCCTCGCCTAAATTATAAATGGACTAGTATGGACAAAAAGAATACGATACGCCTGAGTATTGGCAATGGTTATCGGGTCGCCAATGTCTTTACTGAAGATCATGCTGCCCTGACAGGAGCCAGAGATGTGGTATTCGAGGAGGAGTTGGATCCTGAGCGATCTTGGAACACCAACCTCAACTTTGTGAAAAAAATGACGACCAGCAATCAGACTTTCATAGGTGTAGATGCGACCGCTTTTTACACCTATTTCGACAACCGTATCGTGCCGGATTATGAAAGCGATCCTAACGAGATACGATATGGCAATCTGGATGGGTCGGCAGTTTCTAAAGGAGTTTCGCTCAACCTCGATCTTTCCTGGCAAAATGGACTCAATGCCCTGGTAGGCGCTACTGTAATGGATGTACGATTAGACGAAAATGGAGAGAGCAAAAGGCAACTGCTGACTGAACAGGTATCTGGGGTATGGAATGTGGGATACACCTTCGGAGCGAGTTTGATATCGGTCGATTATACGGGCAATCTCTATGGCCCCATGCGATTGCCCTTATTGGGCGAGCTGGATGATCGAAGTGATTATTCGCCCTGGTTTAGCATTCAGAATATTCAGGTTACTAAAAAGTTTGTCAATGGCCTGGAGATCTATGGAGGGGTCAAAAACCTGCTGAATTTTACTCCGCCGGCCAATAGCATTGCCAGAGCGCATGATCCTTTTGATGAAAATGTACAATTTGATACGAATGGAAATGTATTGAGTACACCAGAAAACCCCAATGCCTTAACCTTCGATCCTTCTTATGTATATGCTCCTAATCAGGGTATTCGTGGATTTCTGGGCTTGAGATATACACTTCATCAATAGGGTTTCTCACCTATGACATTGCCTGCAGGGCTGTACTGACAGACCCAGATGTCATTGCCATCGCAGGTGCTCATCCCACAACCTAGCTCTGTAGATTTTGCCCAGATGATTTGCGTGTAGTGTCCGCAATCCTGGCCATCGTCGCAGCTGTTGTCAGAATAGTTGTAAAAAGAATTTTCTGACCCCCAGGTATTCACCACATCTTTGGCTGTGAAGAAGCCACTGGTGCCTTTCCAGATATTCTCACCATTTTCTGTACTGGAATGTGCCAGGACACAAGTTTTGGCTAATTCATCTGCCCAGGCCTGAGCCGATTGGGCCAGTTCTTCCGACCATTGAATATCTGAAACCCCAACATCGCTGCGGTAGGTGTTGTGTTGGTCTAGTAGTTCTTGAATATAAGCCTCATCGGCGACTTCTTCTTCAGACTTTTCATCTCCATCATCGCAAGAGAGCAGAATGAAGGATAGTAGCAGGACGGGTAACGCCCACTTCAATGGTGTTTTTTGCAGTTTGAAAGTTTTTAGGCAAGTCATATATGAACTATTCATAGCAAAGTCTGTTTTGATGTATCAACATTAATTTAAGGTTATTTCGTTCAATTATGAATAAATAATCCTATCAAATATAAAATGACTTATATAATGATGTATTATATTTACCATATCCCGAAAACAACAATTAACAACATTTATTAATTATTAACCCGTAAAATCACTCTTCCTGTATTGTCTTGATAAAGTTTCTTTGGTGGTTCTATGAATGCTGAAGAGATGTATTAGGATGGCTTCAAACATAAACAACATACTAAACCTCCGCATTAGTCTATTGTGTTGGGCGATATACTTATTGCCTATTCAGATAGACGCACAGCCCAGTCTTTGGTTCAATCATTTGTCGATTGAAGAAGGATTGACACATGCCAATGTGAATGCGATTCTCCAAGACAGTGAAGGTTTCATCTGGATAGCTACCTTCGATGGTTTGTGCAAATATGATGGATATCGTGTGACCACCTACAGCAGCCAGTTTGGTGACTCTACTACTTTGGTTTCTAATTTGATTACAGATATTATTGAGGACAAGGATGGCTATTTGTGGGTCTCTACTACTAATGGCATCAGCCGTTTTGATAAGAAAACGAAGCGCTTTTCCAATTTAACTCATAGGCCTGGTGATCGAAATACCATTAGTCATAACTCGGTATGGTCACTTATGCAGGACAACAAGGGTCGCATATGGGCTGGAACTTTTGGCGGAGGATTGAACAGAATTGAGAACCCGGAAGACTTCCCTAATGTTCAGATTACTCATTTTGAAAATGCATCAGATAATCCCAAGAGTCTGTCACAAAACTGGGTGATGGACATCTATGAAGATAACAAGGGAAGAATATGGATAGGGACTGTCGGCAACTATCTCAATCGTTATGTCCCTGAAAGAAATCACTTTGATAGAATATTACTTGCTGATGACTCTCATATCAACAACAGTGTTTGGAAGATAGAAGAGGACAATACGGGTAGATTGTGGCTGGGTACAGAAACGGGCTTAAGCAGGTATGATCCAGAACAGGAGCAGATTAGAAATTTCGTCTATGATGAGGCAGACTCTACGACCATTACTGAGGGGCAGATACGTGCTATATGTTTTGATAGCAACAACAACCTTTGGGTTGGAACGCAGTTTGGTCTGAATCTCTATGATCCCAAACATGACCGGTTCTCCCATTATCTTCATGATGAGATTGATATCATGACGATTAGCAGTGATGAGGCCTGGTGCATCGAGGAGGACAATCAAGGCAACATCTGGATAGGAACTTACAGTGGTGGAGTCAGTTATTTTCATCCGAGCTATACTTCTTTTGCTCATGTCACCTACAACCCCTTGAATAAGCAAGGCATACAAGGCAATAACATAACAGGATTTTCTGAAAGTCCAGAAGGGAATTTATGGATTGCCATAGATCACTCTGGGCTGGACTATTGGGATCGAAAAAAGAATAAAATCACCCACTATAGACCCAATGGAAATGGCGAGTATGGATTGAGCAGTTCGTCGGTCATGGAGGTGTTTCAGGATTCGGAAGGCTATGTATGGACGGGTATCTACTATCATGGCTTGAATCGACTGGATCCGAAAACTGGGATAATCAAGAAGTACCCGGCCAACCCTGCACACAAAGGGATGCTGAACAATGGAAATGTATGGGCGATAGAAGAAGATTCGGAGGGCAACCTTTGGATTGGAACCATCGGAGGTGGATTGAATTTGTATGATAGGGCTACAGATACATTTAGCAACTTTGGGTGGGATTTTAACGACACGACTGCCTTGAGTCATGAGAATGTTTGGTCGCTGCTGTTGGATGGAGACAGCCTGGTTTGGGTAGGGACCAATCAGGGCTTGAATATACTCAATCGTGAAACTGGTATCTTTAAACGCTACTTGTATGATCCATCAGATAGCACCAGCCTTCAAAACAATACGGTTCAGGCCTTGTACAAAGATTCGAAAAACAGGATTTGGATAGGGACTCAGGGGGGAGGACTCAATCGTCTCAATAGAAAGACGGGTGAATTTGAGTCTATCAGCAAGAAAGATGGGTTGTCCAGTGAAAATATTGCAGGTATTCTGGAAGATAAAAACGGAAACCTATGGGTAAGTACAAATGAAGGGATTAGTAAAATCAATACTGAAACCTATGAAATCAGGAACTTCAGTACGGGGCTTAAAAACAATCAATTCAATCTGGAGTCGTGTATTCGAACGGAGGATGGTTATATGTACTTTGGAGGTACTAATGGGTTTAACTCCTTTCATCCTGACAGCATCGTTGATATCAGACAAGAATCAAAAGTGGCTATTACTGATTTTCAGGTATTCAATCAATCTGAGAATATGGCAGACTACATGATAGAAAGCATGGACTCGATTCCTACCTTAGAATTAAAGCATACAGAGTCGGTATTCAGCTTTGAGTTTTCTGCGCTCAATTACATCGCTTCTGAGCAGGTGAATTACGCCTATCGTCTGTACAATTTCGAAAAGGAATGGATCGTGACTAACTCCAATCGTAGGTTTGTGACCTATACTAATATTCCTGCGGGAGAGTATATGTTGAGTATCAAGGCCACTGATACAGAAGGGGTCTGGATGGACCAGATTACCTATCTAAGAATTGTTATCAATCCCCCCTGGTGGATGACTTGGTGGTTTAGAGTCTATATGACCCTGGCTGTAATCACGGTGATTTATTTTGCCTATCAGGTGCGTATGAAATTCATCTATAATCAAAAGAGAGCACTCGAAGAAGAAGTGAAAAATCGAACTGCCGAAGTGGTAGAGCAAAAAGAAGCACTGCAACACCAGGCGCAAATGCTGCAGCAGTACAATCAGGATATCTTGTCTAAAAACGAATTGCTGAAGGATCTTCACAGGCAAAAGGACGGTATGATCGGGATCGTGGCTCATGACCTTAGATCTCCACTCAATAACATCAAAGGACTTGTCAATCTATTGAAGAAATCTAATGATGAGGAAGAAGAGCAGAAGTACTACAAACTGATTAACCAATTGATAGATCAGGGTACTTTGCTGATCAGCGATTTGCTCTATGTCAGTGGGATGAAACAATTTGATATCAAGCTAAATATTGAGTCTTTTGATATCAAGGAATACATAGGTGATTGGTTGGATAACTACAAGACCGATCTTGAGAAAAAGGAGCAGATTTTGGATTTGGATTTTCCTTTGGCAGGCCTAATGGTAGAATCAGATAAGGATGTATTGCGCAGGATTCTGGACAATATTTTTACGAATGCGATGAAGTTTTCTGAAAGGGGAAAGCTCATTCACATGGGAATTAATCCTGGGGTGGAGGAATATTCGATCACCATTACCGATCAAGGCCCGGGAATCAGTGAAGAAGACAAGGAGAAAATGTTCGAGATGTTCCAAAAACTCTCCGCTAAACCTACCGAGGGAGAAAGTTCGAGTGGTTTGGGCTTGTCTATCGTTAAGGCCCTGGTAGAAAAACTCAGAGGTCGTATTGAAGTCGAAAGTGAGCTTGGTAAGGGTACATCCTTCATCATGACTTTTCCTATCAAAATGGAGTGGGATTGACCTTTCGTCCCATTGGCAATTGAAAAACTTTTACTTTGGGTGTAATGATTCTTTGGATCAGCCACTAAACAAGTAAAAAGATTCCGTGAGTAGCGATTTTTATCAATCTTCCATACTGCCCTATGCGGCAATTATCATCAAGATTTGCCGGGCATATACCAACTGTCAGGAGGACTTTGAGGACTACTATCAGGAGGTCTGTCTGCAGATATGGCGATCGAGGGAGCGCTTTCAGGGCCAGTCCGAGTGGTCTACCTATATCTATCGCCTGTCTCTCAATGTTTGCCTCACCTTGCTTAAGAGAAACAAGCGCAAGCAGTTTGTCTCTGATTATATTCCTGAGCTGAGCGAAGATAGTGGTGCCTTTGCAGACGAGTCCCTTAATGAACTGTACAAGGCCATTCGACAACTATCTGAGGTGGAC
The DNA here is from genome assembly GCF_025833875.1 of Reichenbachiella ulvae. NCBI lineage: Bacteria > Pseudomonadati > Bacteroidota > Cytophagia > Cytophagales > Reichenbachiellaceae > Reichenbachiella > Reichenbachiella ulvae. The sequence goes on from NZ_JAOYOD010000001.1 coordinate 5,346,105, forward strand.
AGAGCGGTAATTCTGCTCTATTTGGAAGAAAAGAGCTACCAGGATATAGCCGAGATCATCGGTACCAACCCGAATAATATCGGGGTGCGCATCTCACGGATCAAAGAACGCTTAAAGAAAATATTAGATGGAAAAGTCAATTGAATCAATCTGGAAGGAGGGTTTTTTGCGGGACGAGGCGCTCGTCGCTCCTAAGATCAATAACCTGTATAGCCAGAAGTCCCAGCAGATCATAGAGAAGCTAGGACGCATGTACAAGATCAATTTATGGTCAATCGCAATTTTTGCTGGCCTTTACCTGATTTTTTCGATTTGGGCACAAATCGTATGGTCAGGAATCGGAGTTGCCGGCCTTTTATATTGGTTGGTTTATATCAGCATGAAAATGTCCACCGAATTAGAAAATCTCGATCAAAGCCAGGATAGTTATCACTATCTCAAGGCATACGATGACTGGATTCAACTCTGCTTTGAGCGATACATCAAGATCTATAGATTCTTGTATCCGCTTTTGATTGGGATTGGGTTGAGTGGAATGCTCTTTATGCAACCCAGGCCATTTTATGAGCAACCATGGGTCTACAGCATCAACGGGGGCTATGAACCTTATCTTTTTATGGGACTACCAGTTATCTGGCTAGGGGCGATTTGGGGCTATGCTTTGATTTTTGGAATCTTTGCTCGACCGATTTACAAGCTGGATGTCAAGTTGATCTACGGGCGAACCTTCGACAAATTGAAAGGAATCATAGCAGATATGGAAAAACTGAGGAAATGAGTGCTAGCAGTGGAACCCATTTTTCGATGGGATGGTTTAACTTGGAGTTAAAAATCAATCAAATATGAAAAGAACAGTACTTGCATTATCCTTTTTCCTTAGTCTGATCGCTCTCCAGTTACAAGCCCAAAACGATCCAGCTCCTCAATATCTCATGAATCAGAATTTTCCTGATTCGGTTCTTCAGATGACTTTCCAGTCTGTAGGGGGAGAAGAAGCCACATTTGCTCAGATACTAGAGGGGGTGAAGGGTAAAAAGGTTTTTGTAGATATATGGGCCTCCTGGTGCAAGGATTGTGTGGCAGGTATGCCCAATCTCAAGAAGCTGCAGGCTCAGGCCGAGGGTGAGGAGGTTGCCTTTGTCTTCCTATCGGTGGATCGAGAAGAGACCAAATGGAAGCAGGCCATCGAAAAGTATAACCTGGTTGGGGATCACTATTTGATAAGCACCGGATGGCACAGCCCGTTGACCGATTATATCGTGCTGGATTGGATTCCTCGCTATTTTGTTTTGGACGAAAATGGAGAGATTGTCCTATCCAAAGCAGTAAAAGCTGATGACAAGAAGCTGCAAGAAGTGCTGTTGCCTTAAGCCTTTGCTCTGCACATAGCTCTCGTAATCTACATAGACATCTCTTCGGGCTGCATGTGAGGCGTCCTTGAGTAATCCGATTACTCGAAGTAATCGGATTGCTGGCATTACCTGTTTGATTTAGGCTGAGCCTTTGCCCGTGTATTTTAGTAAAAGTAGTGCGTCATCAATGGTTGGGAAACGGACAGAGTCCTTGGGGTCATGGTGTCCACAGGTTCGCCCTCCTTCCGGAGGACAGGGAGAAACTGCGGGAGGGAGACCATATTAGCCTCCTTTTTTGTCGATTATTTCGACTATTCCGAAAACATATTTATGGCCGTGTTTTTTAAACGCTTCATAGTTTTTATAAATTTTCACTTCAAACATTGATGTATCCATTTTGTTCAAAACTCGGCTAAGTTTTCTATTCTTTTTTCCATCCTTTGTTACTATTCCATTCGAAGTTTCAGGCGTGTCTATCCAATAATATTTCTGGTTATAATAGACCGCAATATCAGGTGATTGGTCAAATTCTTTCCTCAGCACATAAATCTCTTTTGTTTCTGAATTTTCAAAATATTTGTCCTCAACTATTCGGTAACTGGCTCTATTTGTCCCGTTGAAATGAAAAATTGTTAGGGTGTCATTATTTACCATGTATTTAAATTTATTATGGGATTTTTCAGGTAATTGATTGTTTGCATTTAATAAAATGCACCTTGCCCCAGAATTAGGCCTCACAGTGATGGCTGGCGCACGCATGTTTCAGCTCTTCCGGAACGTCGGAAGGGTCGAAACATCCATGTTTCAGGGTTTCCGGAACGTCGGAAAGGTCAAAACATCCGTGTTTCAGCATTTCCGGAATGTCGGAAAGGTCGAAACATCCGTGTTTCAGTGTTTCCGGAATGTCGGAAGGGTCGAAACATCCATGTTTCTGCTATTTGGGCTGAAAAACACTAAAATCGCTCAGAACTCAGACTTTTGCGGCTCATCAGTCAGCATCACCTTGGATGATTTCAGAAACCGTGAGTACCAGTAGCCCGATTCTTTGACGATGCGCTTTTGTAGCTGAAAATCATTGTAGATGAGACCGAAGCGCGGCTCATAACCCTCGGCCCACTCGAAGTTGTCCATCAGTGACCAAACAAAATAGCCATCCACCTTCACGCCATTCTTCTTGGCTCGGAGTACTTCTCGGATGTAGGATTGCAGGAAGCGGACGCGTTTGATGTCTTTGACCTGGCCATCCTCACACTGATCTTCGAAGGCCACTCCATTTTCTGTGACGATAATGGATCGTACGTTTTCGTAGGCTTGGAATCGCTTCAGCATTTTGTAGATGCCCTGAGGGTAGACTTCCCATCCCATAGTCGTCAGGTCTACATTTCGCTCTTCTGCCTTTACGATTTGTCCCTGTAGGTAGGGCATATACCAGTTGTATTTGACCACCTCGCGCGTATAGTTTTGTAGTCCTACAAAGTCGAAATCGAAAGCCATGTTTTTTTCATCGTCAGCCTTCAGGTAGTCCTCTACTCGTTTGGCAATGGGGAGTTCCTGGATGGGGTAGCCCATGCCCATAGCAGGTTCGATGAACAGTCGGTTTAGGAGTGCGTCGAATCTTTGGGCTGCCTTGATGTCTTTGCTGTCTTCGGAGGCCGGATCGATATGGGAGCAGGAAAAGGTCGTGCCGATGGTGGCTTCAGGATCGAAATCCCGAATGATTCGCCCACCGAGGCTTTGGCACAGGGTAGCATGGTGCATGGCAGGCAGGAATTTGTTGATCCCTTTTTTGCCAGGAGCGTGATAGCCGAGGAAGTAACCCGCTCCGGTAAAAACCATCGGTTCGTTGAGCACCATCCAGTGTTTGACCCGATCCCCAAACAAACGCACACATGTACTGACGTAATGTTCGAACCAGTTGAGGATTTCGCGGTTGACCCAGCCGCCTTTTTTCTCCAGTGCCAGCGGCAGGTCCCAATGGTATAGCGTGATCCAGGGGGTAATACCCACAGCAAGGCAGGCATCAATGAGTCTGTTGTAGTAGTCTACTCCGTCAGGGTTGATGGGGCCGGTCCCTTCGGGGAAGATCCGGGACCAGGCGATAGAAAAGCGATAATTGGGGATATTGAGCGACCGGATCAGCTGCACATCTTCTTCGTACTGATGGTAGTGGTTGCAGGCATGATCACCTGTGCTACCATCCTGCACCTTGCCCTTTTTCTTTACGAATTGATCCCAGATCGAGGGGCCTTTGCCATCCTGGTTATGTGCACCTTCTATCTGATAGGCAGCCGTACTCACGCCCCAATGAAAATCAGGACCAAAATCATCTTTAGTAAATATCATTTAATGTTGAATCTTCAATTTCGGTAGAGAAAATAGGGGAGCTTTCTTGACCTCCTTTTCGGGTGCCGAGATGTACTCTTGCAGCACCTTGTCGATGATAAACTGGGTTTGCTCAGGAAAGTAAACAGGAACCACCCTGCCATCGTCTACCCATTTTTGTAAATCAGCTATTCGTTTTTTGCCCAACTTGGGCATGATGGGTACGCCTAGTTCTTTCAAACTTTCTGCATTGAAGTGCTGTTCGTATTGGCGCTTCATGGGTATTACCATCAGTTTTTTGCCGAGGTAAAGTGCTTCGGCGGGTGTCTCGAACCCCGCACCACAGAGCACTCCTGCACTACCAGCCATACTCTGAACAAAACTGACCCCATCGATGGGTTGGATATGCACATTGCCCTTGTGATAGCTTTTTAGGGTATGCTTGGAGAAGACCTCCCATTTCGCATTCTTGATCTTATTCAGGTGTTTGATCAGCTTTTTGTCACCATAGGCTGGAAGATAAACCGTGTAGTGTCCTTCGTCGCTGATTTCCTGATTTCGGATGTCATTGCGGATGATGGGAGTGAATATTTGATTGTCGTATTTGCGAAAATGAAAGCTGTAGTATTCGTGCGCGGGGGCATAGTTTTTCAAGATCCAGGAGCCAAACCAGTCTCGGTGTTTGGGTTTGGGAACGAGCTTCGATCTCAAGGCACTTTGGTGACTGAGCGCGATACATTTGATGCCTTTGATGCGGCAGGCCCAGGCGGATATGGGTTCAAAATCGTTGATCACGAGATCGTATTCTTCTACCGGGCAGGATTTGATCTCTGAAAGGAGTTTTCTTGTATGGGCTTTGCGGAAAGTCTCAATGATATCAACTCCACCGTTTTTGCCGAAGATAAAGCTGAGGCCTTCGTATCGGTATTTGACTGGAAAGGGAAGTTTGAGGTCGGCCTGTATGCCACTGATCAGGACATCCACAGTCACTCTTCGGGACAGGGCGGGGATCACATCCAGTGCTCGGCTCAGGTGGCCATTGCCAGTACCTTGTATCGCGTATAGTATTTTCATTCTTTAGTTTTTCAGCATTTCTTGCAGCATCTTTCCATAGAGTTCCTTTGGGGACTTTTGGGAGAGGTCTGCCAGCTCTTCGAGATCCATTTCTAGCTCGTCTTTTTTCTTATGGCCCAATTCTGGGAAGTCCTCGTCTCTGAACTGAAAGACGCTCCATTCTCCTTCGCTATATTCCAGGGCAGTTAGGTTTTCGATCCAGTCGCCAGAGTTGAGGTACATCACCGTACCTTTTTCGGTTACATATTCCCGCATTTCAGGGTGGTGGATATGACCGCAGATTACATATTTGAAATCATTGTCTGCCGCGATCTCCGTGGCAGTTTGTTCGAATTGATTGATGAATTTCACGGCGCTTTTCACGCTGTTCTTTACTTTTTTGGATAGCGAAATCCTACCCTGACCGATGAACTCCGAAACGAAGTTGACCACCTGGTTGATCCAGATCAGCGAATCGTACCCAATGGCGCCCAGTTTGGCCACCCAGCGCGAGTGCTGCATGGTCACATCAAATACGTCCCCATGAAATACCCAGGCTTTTTCGCCCTTCAGCTCCAATACCAGTTTGTTCTGTAGCTCGAAAGATCCCACCGAGAAGCCTTCAAACTTTCTGAGCATCTCGTCATGGTTACCCGTGATGTAGGTGACAGGGATGCCTTTTGAGATCCATTTGAATATCTGGCTCACCACTTTCATGTGGCTTTTGGGCCAGTAGCGCTTGCTAAATTGCCAGATGTCGATGATGTCTCCATTGAGGATCACCTTTTGAGGTGCGATGCTCTTGAGGTAGGCCAGGAGTTCTTTGGCTCGACACCCATAGGTGCCCAGATGGATATCGGAGAGCACCAGTATGTCTACGTTTCTTTTGTTTTTCATCTAGTTGGACTTTAGCGGTGACCGCAGTGGGTTGATGAACTGCGCTACCAGTGAAAAGAGGAATTCTTGCAGCCACCTGAATAGGTAGATGAGCTTGCTTCTTTTGGAAGGGTGGGATTTCACTTTGAATGCGGGGAAGGAAGGAGAGTAGTTCATGATCGTTTATTTACAAAAGTGGATTAGCTATGTTATTGGGTCGTTTTCTCACAATTATTTTTGTGTTAAAACCCTCTGCTTGAATGAGATAATCAGGAAGGAATACTTATCATTGAGATAATATAGCATGTAGTATTTCTTAAAATGAGCAAGCAAAAACAGTCTCTCACCGTCCCTGAGGTGATGAAGCTACTAGAAGCCCAATCCAACGCTGAAGTCAGGGAGCAGCGCGCCAGTAAGTTTGGCATCACAGCCAATGATTCACTGGGACTGACCATAAAGGAGTTGAAAGAGATAGCCCGAGGAATCGAAAAGGACAATGAACTGGCACTTGGGTTATTCGAGACGGGTGTCTACGAAGCTCGAATGCTGTTGCCCCTATTGTTTAGCCCTAAAATGGTGACGCCAGAATTGATGGACCAATGGGTGACGCAGTTTGAATCCTGGGAGATCTGTGATCACTTTTGCATGAGTTTTTTGGGACAGACGCCCTATGCCTATGCGAAGGTTTCCGAATGGATTGATCGTGAAAGTGAGTTCGAAAGACGTGCAGGTATAGCGCTGATGATAGGCTATCATTTCGGTCATAAGAAAGCGCCTAATTCGGATTTTGAAGCCTTCCTTCCTTTGATCGAAACGTATGCCTTTGATGGACGCAATTTCGTCAAGAAGGCCTTAAGTTGGGCGCTGAGAACCATAGGCAAGCGCAACGATGACTTAACCGAACGAGCCATTGCCTGTTGTGAATCTCTCCTCCAGCAGGACCACAAGTCTGCCCATTGGATCGCCAGGGATGCCCTCAGAGAGTTTAGCAAGCCAGGCTTCAAAACACAGCGCTATCCAAGGGAGGTGTATGGGTGAGAAGGAATTGTTTTTATCCTGAATGCAGGATTACATGAACACTTTGAATTTCTATAAGCTTGTTCTTTTATCCAAAAGCTTATATTCTTAAACTTATTTCGAAGAGATATTGTTTCCTCTTACTATCAAGCCAGAGGGGGATGGTCTTACTTTTCGTAATCACCTTGCCAATTTGAAAATACAGGCCCGTATCTATCTTTTGATTCCGGCTATTGAGGAAATATATCAACAGCCAATATTCAAATCTATTGGGGTAATTGAGAATCCATTACTTAAGTCGGCTACTGAAGCCACCAATCCAATAAGATGCCAATTGAAACTAGAGTAATTACAAAACTTACCATCCCAAGGAGATAGGCAAGAAAACTTTTAACATAAATGATTGCTTTGTGGGGTTGGAAAAACTGGCCGATGGCCCAGGAAACGTATATCAGCCCTAACATCCCACCGAGGTGAAGGATTTTAAGAGAAGTAATATTTTCTGCAATTCCGAAGACGGCATAGATAAGCATGCCGATGCCCATCACGAAAAACATGAGAACCAATATTTCGAAGAAATTGTAATTGTTTTTCCGAAAGAATAATTTGACCCACAGAGCAAAGAGGAAGGACATCATAATGTTGGCATAACCGTAATTTCCCTGCACCCAGTTAAATATCATCATCACACTAGATGTGCTTTCATCAGAATGCACATTGATATAGCCATCTTCAAACTTGAGGATTCCTTGAGCTATTGAGTAGACCAATGAGCATAGAATCAAGAAAATAACAGGTTTGACCAGTCTGTTTCGATCCTCTTGCAAGAATGATCGGATGTTTTCACCAGGACGGAGTATAAGTTCTCGGATAGTTAACAATATCCCTTTGTCCAGACTCAAGACACTTGCTATTTCTCTTTTGATGTATTGAAAATCTATTCTGGGAAGTTGTGCAGGTTGACCACAGTTAGAGCAATATTTTTGCTCAATGACTTGATTACAGTTTGGGCAGTTCATTGGAGTTAATTTGTTGGTGTTTTGTAGGACTCAACTTCAGTCTCTTTTTCCAGTAAGCTTATATCCTGAATTTTAAAAATAGGAAAAATCTAGATAACTGTCATCAGACTGGCAGCTGTGCTTAGACTACTTCTTTGTCCCAGGCAATCACTTGAATTCCGTCAGACCAATGGGTTAGATTCGGTGAGCCGTGAAATAGCGCTGAGAATCTAATGTATTCCAAACTTAATTTTTCGATTTCAACTCCATGTGGAGGATGGGGTAGGGCTTGCCCGTAGCGTCCAGTTCGGAGCGATCGACAGATTCGAAACCCGAATGAAGGTAGAAACCGATTGCCTGTTGGTTTTGCTCATTGACATCCACTTTGCTTACATTCAGATGATCGACACTGTAGTTCAATAGCCCTTTGCCGATGGCTTTTCCTCTGAAGTCGGGGTGAATGAAGAGCATCTCCAAATTGCCATCCGCTACACCCAAAAAGCCGATGATGTTGCCATATTCATTTTTTACACAGCGCAGTTCAACGGCATCCAGGTAGGTGTTCAGGATCAATGGCTTGAAATATTGGATGTCTTCTTCCTTCAGGAAGTCATGTGTGGCTCGGACAGAAGCTTCCCAAACCTCGACTATTTCGGGATAGTCGGTCTTTGCCACTTTTTGGATATTGGGGATCATTTCAGTCGGGTTCTCAAGAAACTCTGGATCACGTTTTTGGCCGTATCAAAGTTGCTGCCATTGTTGGGCACGATCAGGTCGACCATGGTTTTGTAAGGCTCGATGTACTGCTGATAGGCAGGCATGACATGATGCTCAAAGCGGTATAAGACATCATCCAGGTCATAATTGCGTTCGATGGCATCTCGCTTGATGCGACGTTTCATGGCCAGATGTATTTGGGTCTCTACAAATACCTTCAGATCGATTTGGTTTCTGATTTCCGCCTCATGAAAGATGAAAATCCCCTCTACAATGATAATGGGGGCTGCTTTCGTTTCGACGTATTTGATCTCCGCATCAGGATTGTTGAATGTGTATTCTTTGCGACGGACGCTCTCTCCATTTTTCAGCTTTTTCAGATCCTCTGCAAAGGCCAGAAGGTCGATCGAGCTGGGACGATCAAAATCTTCCACTCCTCCTTCGTCCACGTATTGTTCCTCGATATCCCGGTAGTAATTGTCCAGCGACAGCACGCTGATCTGGTCTGGCTCGAAAGAGTTTTGCAGGTCTGAGAGTAATTTGGTTTTGCCTGAGGCTGTTCCGCCACAGATACCTACCACGTATGGAGAGTTAGAATCGCTCAATGTTGTTTGTTTTCGGTACTAAAGCTGCAAAATTAATCGCCTCTGTGGATAAAACCAGACTAGGACGCATTAACTCCCTGTAAGTTTCTATCTTTAGTCCAACAATCTAAATCATAATTGTAATGAGTGAAAAACACAAAGGACAAGTAGAGCAAATCCTAAACGAACTGGGTCGTAGAATCGACGACTTGATAGAAGAAGCCAAAGGAGCCAAAGATGAAATCCGTGATGAAGTAGAAGAGAAAATCCAGGAGCTGAAAAAGAAGAAAGAAGACCTGGAGGATGACTATACTGAGTTCAAAAACAAGAACGAAGGCAAGTGGGAGGAAATCAAAAATCACCTGGCCTCAGCAGCAGAAGAAATCAAGCTGGCAGCCGAAGCGGCATTCAAGAAAAAATCTTAATAGAATTAATCCTCCCAGAGACATGGGGCAGACGCGAAGTTCGGCTAGTTTTGCGACACAAATCAAAAGAAGAAGTGTATGCCTCCAATTGCCGTCTCTGTAGAAAAATTAAGCAAGAGTTATAACGAAAAGCAGCTTTTCGAAGGCATCACTTTCGGAATCGATCAGGGACAGAAGGTGGCCCTGGTCGGAGTAAATGGTTGTGGTAAAACGACTTTGCTCAATATCATTTCTGGCAAGGATACGCAAGACGAAGGGGAGGTTTCCTTTCAGCGGGACTTGAAAGTTTCCTATTTGGCTCAGTCTCCTGATTTGTCGGGTTTCGAAACCGTATTGGATTCGATTTTTGATCCTACACATCCTGAATCCCGACTGCTGGGAGAATACTGGCAATTGGTAGAGAAGGATGCGCCGACGGATGCCGATCAGGCGCGTATCGAGGTGCTGGTGTCTGAAATAGATGCGATCAATGCCTGGGATTACGAATTTCGCCTGAAAGAAATCCTGGGCAAGCTGGGCATCAACGATCTAAGGCAAAAAATCAGCAGCATGTCCGGGGGCCAGCAAAAGCGAATTGCGCTTGCCAAAGCCCTACTTGACCAGCCGGATTTTCTGCTTCTAGATGAGCCGACTAACCATTTGGATCTCGATATCATCGAATGGCTCGAAGATTATCTGGATACCGCCAATCTGTCCTTGCTGATGGTGACGCACGACCGCTATTTTCTGGATCGGGTGTGCAACGAGATCGTAGAGATCGACCGAGGGCAGATTCACAAATACAACGGCAACTATGCCTACTACCTGGAGAAAAAAGCCGAACAGGAAGAAATCCAACAGGTCGAAAAAGACAAAGCCAAAAACTTACTTAGCAAGGAGCTGGAATGGATGCGCCGACAACCAAAGGCGCGTGGTACCAAAGCAAAATATCGTGTAGACGCTTTTCACGAAACGAAAAAGAAGGCGAAGGTAGATCTGAGCAAGCAGCAGATGGAAATCAAGCTGTCGGGCCGTAGACAGGGTAAGAAAATCCTTGAACTCAAGGATGTGGCCAAATCCTGGGCGGATCAACCCATCTTTTCTAATTTCTCCCATGTTTTTACCCGAGGAGAAAAAGTCGGTATCGTCGGACAGAACGGAACGGGAAAGTCTACTTTTTTGAATGTGCTCACCGGTAGTGTAGCCTCAGATGCAGGAGAGATCGATCAGGGACTGAATACGGTCTTTGGCTATTACCATCAGCAGACCATAGAGGAGGATCCGGGCAAAAAGGTGATCGATGTAATATCGGAGATCGCCGATGCGATTCAGCTGGAGGATGGCAGCACGATTTCAGCCTCTCAATTGCTCAACCAATTCCTTTTTCCTCCCAAGGCGCAACATGACTTTGTGGCCAAATTGAGTGGGGGAGAGAAGCGTCGATTGCAGTTGCTCAAGGTCCTTATTTCCAATCCTAATTTCCTGATCCTCGATGAGCCTACCAACGACCTGGACATCGTTACGCTCAATGTGCTGGAGGACTATCTCGACAATTTCCAGGGCTGCCTGATGATTGTGTCTCACGATAGGTGTTTTATGGACAGGCTGGTGGATCATTTGTTCGTGTTTGACGAAAGCGCGACCATTAAGGACTTTCCGGGCAACTATACCGATTACAGAACCCAACTGGAAGAGGAGAAGAAGGCCCAACATGCTCAGAGTAGTGCGCCAAAAACAGACAACACCACCAAGGTGCGAACTGAGGAGAAGCGCAAGTTGAGCTACAACGAAAAAAGAGAGTTTGAATCCCTGGAGTCTGAGATAGAAAAGCTCAACGAGCGAAAGGCTGAACTGGAGGAGTGGATGAACTCGGGCGAAATGGATCATGAAAAGCTATCTACCTGGTCTCAGGAACTGCAGGAAGTCAACGATTCGCTGGACGAAAAAGAGATGCGCTGGCTCGAGCTCTCAGAGTTGGCCTGATCAAAGCGGACAATTCCTGTTGTCCGAGTGTCCGATATCGTTACATGTATTTTATGGTGATATTCTGAAATGTTTGTTTTCTAGCTGTTT